>NZ_JACFRL010000003.1:0-249845 GCF_016100925.1 Lactobacillus sp. W8093
AAGGTAAAAGAAAAAGAACCAAGCAGTTTTTTAGCTGCTTGATTCTATTCATTTAAGCTCTATCAACAGGATTTGACAAAGAGCCTGATTTATTAGCCTTTTGTGTATGTATTATTTATTTTTCTAATTCATTGTCAGTAGTGGTTTCGTGCCAGACTTTAGCAGCAGCTGGAATTGAACCTAGATTAGTTACATTATCCTTGTCGACTACTATGAGGTTATTGGGTCCTTTTGCCAAATTATTGAAACTGTCCAGACTTTGATTTTTAAAGTAGCCGTCGCTTGCTTTTGCGAGACTTGACTGCAATTGGTTGATCCGATAAGCTTCAGCATCGGCTTCTGTTTTGACTGCCTCAGCTTTGGCTTTAGCTGTCGCGATCAATGCTTCGTTTTTAGCCTTAGTCGTTAACTCAATATTTTTAGCTTCACCCTCGGCTTTTTCAATAGCAGCAATTTTTTCTCTATCAGCTGTTAATTGCTTGTCCATTGCTTTTTGTATTTCAGTGCTGGGCAATAGTTCATCAATATTGACGCGGACGACCCGAATGCCGTAAATATCAGTGAGATCACCTATTGCTTCTGATAGTTGCGAGTTAATGCTGCTGGTGGAACCTAACGCATCATTTAAGTCCATCCGACCAATAATATCCCGTAAATGCCCTCTGATTAATTCAACCATTGATTTAACGGAGTCGGTATTGTTGTAAAAATATTTGTATGAATCAGTCACCAAGTAGTTTAGGGTCAAGCTGGTAGTAATTTCTGCATTATCTTTGGTAATAATAGAATATTTGGAAATTTCCGCCGGAAACATGGCTAGAGAAACTTTACGTAACCTTTGAATTACCGGGATAATAAGAACTAATCCAGCTTTAACAGTTCTTGAGTATTTGCCCAAAGTTTCAATTAAGCCCTCATTGTTTTGCGGGACTACTCTACAGCATGCCAACACTATACATATGATTATCATGATTAAAAATAAGTATTTCATGAAAGTCCTCCAAAAAAATAATATTTTATTCTATATTTATTAATTATAGGACTTTTTATGATTTTTACTAGACTTGTTTTCTTTTTCTGTTAGGTGATTACCAGATACAGATTCTGGAATCGTTGTAATCTCATATTCTCGTCCTTTTAACTCAACTGCATCTGTTTTGTAAAGACTGGTAGTTGATCTGCGGTGTTTGGTTATTAAAGCAGTTGACTTATTTTTTAAACGGTATCTGAGATTTTCCATTTGAATATAATTGGTTAAATAGTCAAATTCACTAGGATCAACCGGCTTGAAACCTTTTGGAGTATAGAAGCGGAGCAGATTATGGTTATTCAATAAATCGGAATATTTCAGCGACTGTTTTCCTTCTTTTGCTAATTTGGTGATTTCGTATTTTTCCTTCGCGGTAAAATTAATAATCTCTTTACCGCTTTTACGGTCATAAACAACACCCTTAAGCCCCTTGCCGCCAATAATGACGTATTTTTGACTAACAATAGTCCCATTTCTAAAAACCAACCACGGGCGGTATTTTGGCGCTAAAAGATCGCTGCCAAATTGAATATAATTCTTGTTAGATATTCCTAAAAGATGCAGCAGAGTAGGTAAGACATCAATTTCTCCTGCAACTTCATGCATAATTTTTCCTTTCAAATTGGGCGAATAGATCATGAAAGGTACGCGCTGCATTTGCACGTTATTATAGCTGTTCCAGGTGTCAGAACTTTCTCCAACAATTGGCGCTAGAGTTTCATTTTCAGAATTAGTCAGGCCATAGTGGTCGCCATAAATTACTACCATGGTATTTTTAATTAATCCCGATTTTTTTAAATAAGTGAAAAATTCACGAATTGCCTGATCAAGATAATGGGCAGTTTCAAAATAATTATTAATGGACTTATCCGCTGTATCGCTGGTTTTAAAATTTGGATCCAGATCTTCTTCATCCATATCAAAAGGGGTGTGGTTAGTTACGGTGATAAATTTTGTATAAAAGGGCTGCTGCATTCTTTCTAAGTACTTAATACTCTCTGCAAACATGACCTTGTCTTTGATACCATAACCAATATGGTCATTTTTATCATGGCTGAAATAGTTCTGGTCAAAGAAATAATTATAGCCCATGTTTTTGTAAACATCATCACGGTTCCAAAAAGAACCGACATTGCCGTGAAAGACAGCAGAAGTATATTTACCATGTTGCCGTAAAATTTGCGGTGCAGCCTGAAAAGTATTGGAACTGCCCATTGCAGTGAACAAGGAACCATCCGAAATGCCGTAAGTTCCTGTTTCCAGCATATTTTCGGCATCACTGGTGCGGCCAATACCGACTTGATGGTAGAAATTAGCGAAGCCTAAAGTATGTTTATCATGGTAGATGGAATTAAGAAAAGGCGTAACTTCTTTACCGTTAATCTTGAGATCAATTAAAAATTGTTGGAAACTTTCCAGATGGATCACGATTACGTTTTTACCCTTGGCCTTACCAAAATATTGCGAATTTACCGGCAATTTATTTTTTTTAGTGTAAGACAGGATTTTATTCAAATCGGCAGTATTCGCATTCTTGTTTACTTGTTCTGTTTGTTCGTTTTTTATGCCGTCATAAACGGTATAAGTATCAATTCCCAGATACTTTACGATATATGAACGATCAAAAGTAGTACCTAAAAGTCGTGGTCTGGATAACTCAGCCATAAAAATATTAAGGACTAAAACAAAGGCCCCAACAGAAGTTACGGCAAATGGTGTCAGCAAGCCATAGGACTTTTGGTCAATTTTTATTTTGTGCGCTATTAGTAAGCCCGTTATTACAATTAAATCCAGCCATAATAAAAGATCTGACGGCTGGAGCAAAGCGACAGCACTTTTTCCCAATCCCGGCGCTACTTTACCAGCATTGTTAATTGTTTTTACAGTAATAAAATCTGAGAATTGCCGGTAATACAAAATATTGGCAAATAACAGACCTGAATTTGCGACGTCAAGTAAGAGCATAGCGCAGTATGAAACTATTGGTTTAGAAAAATAAAGTCCAATACTAATTAACAAAATTGCGCTGCCAATGGGGCTAATCCACATGATGATGTGTTGATATGGATCTGAAATACCCAGGTTGAAATCATGATACGCAGCAAAAATGTATTTTAGAGTAAATAAAAAAACTAAAAGGCAAAAAAAGCCAGTACGAGTCTGAATGAAATTAGTCAGATTTTTTTTATTCAAAATAAAAACTCTCCCTTATCTGACTATTTTAAAAGTTTCTGGGGTTTTAGACAATCTTTTTCGTATTGTTAGTCCTTTTTTAAGAATTAATTGACCAAGATTGAGTATAATTTAAATGAACGCTATTTTAGGAATTGAATGAGAATGATATTTTTAGGACCACTATATAACCTGCTTTCGCAACTTTACGCTACTAAAATTAATCATTTTGCTTTGATTAAGCTGATAATATTGGCACTTGATAAAACGATGTTTTATTTTTTGTTTTTCATGGTAATCCGTTTGATCTGGCTAATGACTATTAGAAGTAGGCGGACAATCAAGTCAGAAGCAGCAGTATGGTTATTTGCTTTTTACTTAATCTTAGTATTAATGTTGACCACATTTCGCAATACTTATTTCCCGTGGAATTTGACTTTTAACTTGCACAGACCACTTAATGAAATCAATTTTGTATTTTTAAAAGAAACTTGGAAGATGTATCATGCGCAAAGTCGGTTAGATTTTGTCTACAATTCCTTTGGTAATGTCCTGTGTTTCGTTCCGTTTGGCTTTTTATCACCCTTTGTTTTTGCAAAAAAACAAACTTTTGGTCGAGTACTGCTTGCGGGGCTGATATTTTCGTTATTTATAGAAACAATGCAATTTTTGCTTGAAACTGGTGTTAGCGATATTGATGATGTCTTTTTCAACAGCTGCGGGGCAGCAATTGGCTACTTCTTGTATTGGGTTGTCATGCTAATTAGAAGAAAGTCGAAAACTATTTAAAAGCACTGGTAATTGCAAATTAAGATTGCTAAAATATTCTTGTGAAATAAATATTTAATTCAGTAAGGAGAGCGTATTTTATGAGTTTAATAAAATTTGATAGCACTAAATTAACGCCGTTTGTCCACGAAAATGAACTAAGTGAAATGCAGGCTATGGTTAATGCTGCTGATAGTGAACTAAAAAACGGTACTGGTGCAGGTAGCGATTTCCTAGGATGGGTTAACTTACCAGTTGATTATGATAAAGATGAGTTTGCCAGAATAAAAAAGGCAGCAAAGAAGATTCAAAGTGATTCTGAAGTTCTAGTTTGTATCGGTATCGGCGGCTCTTATTTAGGCGCTCAAGCCGCCATTGAATTTTTAAATGGTGCTTTTTATGGCAGAGGCAAAGATAAGCATACTACTGTGGTATTTTGTGGTAATTCTTTGTCAGGTTCGTACCTACATGACTTGATTGAATGGCTTGGAGACAAGGATTTCAGTGTTAATGTTATTTCTAAATCTGGTACTACTACAGAGCCAGCCGTTGCTTTCCGTATTTTTAAAGATAAATTAGTTAAAAAATATGGTGCTGCAGAAGCTAAAACCAGAATTTTCGCTACCACTGATCGCGCCAAAGGTGCATTGAAGACTGAAGCAGACGCCGAGGGCTACGAAGAATTTGTTGTGCCAGATGATATTGGTGGCCGCTACAGCGTTTTATCAGCTGTTGGTCTTTTGCCAATCGCAGTTTCTGGTGCAGATATTGACCAATTAATGAAGGGTGCTGCGGATGCCAGAGCAGATTATAGCTCTACAGACTTAAGTGAAGCTACTCCTTATCAATATGCTGCTTTACGTAACATACTTTACCGCAAGGGTTACACTACAGAAATTGTGGAGAACTACGAACCAACTTTGAGAATGTTCAGTGAATGGTGCAAGCAATTAATGGGCGAATCCGAAGGTAAAGACGGTAAGGGTATTTGGCCTGCAAGTGCCAACTTCACTACTGACCTTCACTCACTGGGTCAATACATTCAAGAAGGTTTGCGTAACCTGTTTGAAACTGTCATTAGGGTTGAAAATCCTGCAAATGATGTGGAAATACCAGCTGATGACCGTAATTTGGACCAATTGAATTTCTTGTCAGGCAAGACCTTGAACTACGTTAACGAACATGCGTATGAGGGCGTGGTTTTAGCTCATACTGATGGTGGCGTTCCGGTTATGACAGTCAATATTCCTGATCAGACTGAACATACTTTGGGTTACTTAATTTACTTCTTTGAATTAGCTATCGCAATTTCTGGTTATCTTAATGGTATCAACCCATTTAGCCAACCAGGCGTTGAGGCATATAAGCGTAACATGTTTGGTTTATTGAACAAGCCCGGCTATGAAGAATTACATGATGATCTTGTAGCTCGCTTTAAGGAAGAAAAATAATTAGATAATTGCTAATTTCATGAATTAATACTATTATTATATGGAACCTATTATTGATAAAATTAGATAGTATTATTCATCCTGTACATTTTAAATTATTGATGTAATACCAATTATGGAAAGGGTAAAAGTTTAGGCTTTTAACCCTTTTTTATTAAGGAGAGAAATATGGAAGCAAAAAGAGAAACGCCAAAGAGGGTACTGGCTATAATCAGTTGTGCTTTAATGGCATTTGTGTCGATTTTGACTGAGACCAGTTTAAACGTCACTTTTCCTACACTAATGAAGCAGTTCCATATTAGTTTAGGCCTGGTGCAATGGACTACAACCGGTTACTTATTAACAATTTCTGTAATAATGGTGTCAAGTTCATATTTAAATGACCGCTTTTCAGCTAGACAGCTGTTTTTGACCGCCGCCGTGGCTTTTATCGCGGGCTCAATAGTTGCGGAGCTTGCTCATAATTTTTGGGTATTACTCGCTGGACGCATAATATCATCTGTGGGAGCCGGTCTGTCAATTCCGTTAATGTTTAACATGGTCGTAGAATTGATGCCGCAGGAAAAATGGGGCTTTTACATGGGTCTTACTGGTCTAGTAATTATTTTAGCTCCTTCTTTAGGACCTACATTTGGTGGTACTGTGGTTTATTACTTCGGCTGGCCTTTAATATTTGAAATTGTGGCTATCATTGCTGTAATTATCATGGTTCTGGGTTTGTTTGTCGTTGAACAATATCATGAAAAAAAGCATCCCAGTTTTGATTGGTTAAGCTATATTGTGATTGCCAGCGCTATGATTATTTTTAATTTAGGTTTTAATCGTATTAGCAATGGTTTTACAGATTGGGGTTTTTGGCTAAGCATGGTCGTGGTTGCGCTTTTGCTATACGTATTTATCAAATTGTCTCGATCAAGTAAAAAGAAATTGATTAACTTAGACATATTTAAAAATAAGCCCTTTATTTTTGCCATGATTTCTTATCTGCTTTTGCAGTTTATTAATATTGGTACCAGCTTTGCAATTCCCAATTATGTTCAAATTGTTAATCACGCCACTTCTTTAATTGGGGGACTAGTTTTGCTTCCCGGCTGCATTATCAGTGGTCTATTGAACCCTTGGTTTGGGCATGTTTACGATAAAAAGGGGCCACGGTTGCCACTTCTAACCGGAACTGTCTTTTGTCTAACAGCTTGTCTGCTTTTTGCCATTTTTAGCTTAAAAATCAGTACGTTAATGGTCGGCGTTTTTTATGGCATTATGATTATTGGCAGGCAAATGGCCTTTAATAATACCATGGCAGAAGCGTCCAAATTGCAGCCAGAAGAATTACATACAGATGCCACAGCGGTTTTTCAAACTGGACAGCAATATGCTGGCTCAATGGGGACAACCGTCATGGCTGCCATCATTTCTTCTTGGCAAAAGAGACCGGGCAATTATGGTGCACTGACAGCACAAGGTAGTCAAGAAGCGTTCTTGTTTTTAACTTTTGTTAGTGTAATTATCTTGCTCAGCTACTTAAATTTATTTAGACTTGAGAAAAAAATGAACATCAATTAAAGTCAAAAATTGCAGCAACCTAGTTATCTAGGCTGCTTTTTTTTAGCTGAAATTAAACATAATTAGAAAATATTAAGTTTTTTGTGTACTTTTTTAAATAAAATGATAAAATACTTAATAATTAAATTTAAGGAGGAAACAATAATGCGACGAATTTCACTTCACCATATTTTGATTTTGTCCCCAATTATTTTGCGGACAAAGCGTACCTAGAAAAATCTGAATTTTAAGGAGTATGAAATATGGCTGATTCAACCAATTCTAATAAACTAACAGTAAAAACTTTTCTTAATAAAATACTAGCTGGGACGGCAACAGGAATTATAGTGGGCTTAATTCCCAATGCCGTACTCAGTGCAATTTTGAAATTATTTGGGCAGAACCCAGTAGCAACATCATTAAACCAAGCTTTGCTAATTTTCCAGTGTGCAACACCATTGCTCATCGGTGCCTTGATTGCTATTCAATTTAAAATGGTGCCTTTGGACGTGGCTATTGTAGGAGCCGCAGCTTATGTTGGTTCCGGCGTGACCAAGTTTGTGCCACAGATCGTAAATCCAGCTACAAAAGCTCAAGGTGTATTTGTTTCTGCAGGAACCGGTGATTTGATTAATACGATGATTACCGCCGGTCTGGCTGTGGGGCTTTTGCTACTAGTGGGTCAGCATTTTGGTTCGATTAAAATCGTTGCCGCACCAATTTTAATTGGTGGTGGAGCCGGTTGGATCGGGATGCTAATTTTGCCTTATGTTAGCAAGATTACGACTTGGTTAGGTACAGTTATCAACTCTTTCACAAATTTACAGCCTATCTTTATGTGCATCTTAATTTCTTGCATGTTTGCAGTGTTGATTATTTCCCCCATTTCAACAGTTGCAATTGGTATGGCTATTCAATTAAATGGCATTTCAGCTGGTGCGGCGGCAATGGGAGTAGCTGCCACCACATTGGTTCTGGTAGTGCATTCGTGGCGGACTAATAAGTCGGGTGTGACCATTGCTATTGCATTAGGTGCAATGAAAATGATGATGCCCAATCTTTTCAGACATCCAATTATTCTCCTGCCGACATTAATTACTGCTGTCGTTTCAGCTATTCCTGTGGCCCTATTCCATGTTAGCGGTACGCCAGCTTCAGCGGGTTTTGGTCTTGTCGGTTTAGTCGGGCCGCTAGCTTCTTTAGACGCTGGAAAAGCCAGCATTAATTTTGTATTGGCGCTAGTGGTCTGGATTGTAATTCCTGTAGTAGTTGCACTTATCTGCCGTTTTCTTTTTGAAAAAATATTCCATGTTTACGATGAAAAAGTAGCCTTTGCATATTTAGGCGAATAGTTCTTATTAAATATCTGTCATTACACTTACATCAATTTATTTAAAATAAAAACCCGTGAAAAAACCTTTCAGGGCTATGGAGTGCTCCATAATAGTTGGCCATTAATCTGACTATTAGGAGCACTTTTTAATGACTAAGTATTTGATTATTTTGAAAGTTGCAGTTGCTTGTAAGTATCTAGCAGGCTGAAACTTTTTGAAGCCGAACGAAAACATTACTTTATGCCACTTAATTGGTACTTCTGATTTAATTTAGCAGATTTTTTTTGCCAATGACAAAGAACAGCTATCGATATTTGCAGCAGGTGACGTGCTTGTCACCTTATTTTTAGCAAAACCAATTTGCGTGCCCGTTAAGTTGTGAGTCTTAAGACCTAGTTCTGCGATATTTTTCTTTCAAAAAATCTTTAAACTGTCTTGCTTTGTTCTTCATTTTAACTTAATGTAAAAAGTAAATTATTGTTAAATTACATGAAAAAATGTCTATTTCACAGAAGTTATAACACGAATAAAAAGGTAGCCCAAATGCACGAAAAAATTATCCAAATGTTGCGTCAGAATAATGGTTTTCGAGATTGGAATATGGTCTTGCAGAATTTTAGATCTGGTGATTTCAAATTAAAAATTGCTGGTCATATCAATAGCGAGCCAATTTATAAATTTTTCAATACTTATTCCGATAATTTTGTACTAAACAACAGCTCAATCACAATTTCTGTTCAACCTGTAAAATCATACATTCCGTTTCATATTCATAATTATGTTGAAATAAAAATTCCTTTGGTAGGTAATTGTGTGGTGGTAACAGAACACGAGCGGATTAAGGTGAAACAAGATAACATGATTTTTATCGGTATCAAAACCCCTCACAAGGTTGAACCGATTGATGAGAAAGGGGTAGTTTTAAACATCGCACTTCGTACTTCCGCTTTTTCATTAAATGTGCTCGATTTTTTACAGTCTAAGGGCAATGGTATATCTATTTCAAGTTTGCTTTTTTCCTTACTATCCGATGAAGATCACGGTGAAGGCCGTTACAGTTTGTTTGAGATTGATCACGACCCTAAAATTACTGCAATAATCTACGATATTATTGATGAATATTATGCTGATAAAATTCAAGCGGACCAGATCATTAAATTAGAAATGTTGACAATGTTTTCTTTATTAATAAGAAAAGCATATTACCGTCAACCGCCAGTGACTGGTGCGAAAAATAAAAACAATAATTTATTGTCGTTACTTCTTTACATTGAAAAAAATTATTCCGAGATCAAGTTAGAAGAAATGGCACAACATTTTGGCTTTAATCCTAACTACTTGTCGGATCATTTAAAAAATGAAACCGGTTTGTCATTTATCAAGTTAGTGCAACTGCAAAGAGTGAATGTTGCTGCCAAATATCTAAAGTATACCAAGGTTTCAATTGAAAAAATTGCTACCAGCGTAGGATATGAAAATGCGTCTTATTTTTATAAAATTTTTAAGCATTATTTTGGTATTTCTCCGGCAAAATACCGTTCTAACGCGAGATGAGAGGGCGCAATAACTTAGGGTGAAATACCATCCTGCAAAGTCGTGACTTAGAAAAAGATTGATGAGTAAGCTTAAATGTAAAAGGTTATTTTGTAAAAACTTTTCTGAATAATATTTAAATCACGTCAAAGAGTACTTGCGGTAATCCAATTAATTTTTAAATAATAAAAGAACTTTAAACTATTGTGCTTAAAGTTCTTTTTTATAGTTGCAAAAGCAATTAAATTACATAACAAATAAAAATCAGTAAAGTGCTTTCATCAAAAAAATTATTTTACAAAAAGTTTATTAACGCTTACGAATGTAAACATTTTTATATAATAACATTTATTGTAAATAATTTTGGCAAAACGACTTTTAAGTGATTAAATAACTAAAAAAAGCCCCAATTTTTGCATAAAAAAAGGTATAATTTGAAATGAATTGAAGGGAGTTTTTTTACAAATGATGTGTGATAATTTGTTTTTCAAAATTTTGTGGGTAGTCGTTTACGCTATTACCGCTTATTATACCTTTACCGGCAATATGATGATGGGGATGTACTGGATGGCAGGCGGTATGTTGGCTCAAGCAGTAGTTGACCTTGTCTATCATTTTTGGCCAAATCGTAAAAAGTGCTAAATAAGTTTTAAATATAAATAGCGTAAGTTTATTAAGGATTAATTTTTAACTCAGTGGGTAAAGAATTGTCCTTTTTTGTTTTCCTTGATAATAAAAACCCCGAAACTTATCCAGTTTCGAGGTTTTGTTCTTAGCTAATTTAATTCTTAGCAACATTCACTTTGCGGATGTAACGGTTTTTGCCAATACGGTAGAAGGTTTTCTTCTTAATACGGTAAGTTTTGCCGTTGATTTTGACGTATGAGCCTTTCTTAAGCAGTTTCTTAGATACACGTTTACCCTTGCGAGTATAGCGGTAAGATGCTTTACGCAATCTTACTACTCGTGACTTAGATTTGCTTGAAGTGGATGAACCAGATGAATTTGGCGTGTTGCCACTAGTCGATCCGTTATTACCATTAGATGAGTTAGATGAGCCAGAGTTACTGTTATTGCCAGAATCTGAATTACCACTTACGAGGTGACCAGTCTTCTTGTAGCTAGCAACGGCATCATTGATTTCTTTAGTTAGAGCATCAACACTCTCCTGAGTTGCACCCATAGCTTTAGCAGCATTATAACGGTCTGTAAAACGATAAATTTTTTCACGATCTTGTCCAACCACGGAAGATTTACCAGCAATTCTTGTCAAATCAGCGTATGCTTCTTCTAGCGCATCAAGATTTGCACAAGGTACATCAGGATTGCTACTATCTACAGGATGAAAATCACTAGATTTTAAATCATTGTAATCTTCGGTATTTTGTACTAATACGGTATAATCTGATGGATAATCAATTTCATGCCAGTCTTCATAATTAACATAAGCCTCAGCAATCTCACCGCCACCAACGTCTTGTAATAGCTGATTGCCGGGAATGCCACCAATAACAAGTGTCAAATAAAATGGACGACCGTGCATTGAAATAGGTGGCTTAGCATCGTCACTAAGTTCACGTACTACTTTAGTACCAGCAGGATATACTCTACCTGATGGCCCTTTTAAAGCATACTTTAAAGTACCATATTGGAGCCAAACTTTGGTTCCTTGGTGGTTGGCTGAAACGGTTTGAACATTGTCAAAGTTGAAGACTGCTGTCATTGGCGCAGCCAGACTTAAAGCGGCAATTGTCGCAAAGATTATGCGTTTATTCTTCTTCATTTTTTCACTCCTTATAACAAAAAAACTATTGCTTTACTGGCAGAACTGATATCAACGAACTGGGAGTAAAATTCTGTCTTCTTCTACCAGTATACTACAAGCTAATTTTGAAAAGGAGTGCCAACTTCAGCTGTAATGCGATTAAACTATTTTTTTATTGATCGTTTTCTTTTAAAAAACTCTGAATAATTCTTTCTCTCATAGTTAGAAAGACCTGATTATGACCAGTAGGGTGAATACGATTGGTTAAAAGAATTAGACCAGACTTTTTTACACGGTCAAGAAGCATAAGAACACCAGTGAAGCCTGTATGCAGAATTAGGGGGTAATGCAACTGAGGGTCAAAGCGCAAGTCCCAGCCCCATGAGCGCGGTTTGACGCCCGCCGGATTTTTATTATCGAATAACATTGCGACAAGTTCTTGACTGAAGGGCAGAATTTGTTTATCTAAGCCCAAGTAACCTTTACTTAATTTAACCAAGTCATTCATTGTGGAGAAAAGTCCTGCTGAACCGCAATCACTGCCAAGCTGGCGTGCTTTAGGATCGTGCGGCTCACCCTGCAAAACTTTCCCTTGGTAAACAGCAGTGGGCACACATAAGTCCTTAGGGGGATTGAATGTCGTGTTTTCCAAACCAGAAGGCTCGATTATTAATTTTTGACCAACTTCTTGAACTGGCTGCCCAAATATTTTTTTAACAACCAACCCCAACAAGATAAAATTCGTATCGGCATAGCGCATTTTATGTTCAAACTCGTCTGTGACAGGTAAATGAATGATGGCATTGATTAATTCGTCGTGGGATAATTGATCTCGCTTTTCAATCCAGCCACGGATTCCGCTGGTGTGGGTAAGCAGATGAAAAAGGCGGACACGTTCATCTTTAAATTCAGGAATAAAGTCGTGCAGTGGTTCAGTAAAATTGAGCTGTCCGTCTTGATATAATTTAAGCAAAATATTTTCAGTAATAATTACTTTGGTCAGACTGGCTAAATCATAAAAGGCAAATGGGCTAAGCTGAGTAACTGTCGGGTAGGTACTTGCAAAGCCGACAGTTGAAGTGAAAACTTGTTCATTTTTAAAAAAAGCATAGTTTACGCCCGGTACAATGCGTTCTGTAACCATTGATTCAATTAAATTTTGGGTGTTTGAGTAGTCAATCATAAAATCTGTCTTTCAGTTAATATTTCTAATTATATTATATCTAACTAAATGACATTTATTATCTTTTCACGCAGTTTGATACAAAAAAACTTGAAAGCTAATCAGCATTCAAGTTTTTAAATATTACTATTATTTTTATTTAGGGATTTTTTCGTTTAATTGCTCAACCATTCTACGAGAAAAGAACATGGTGGCAAGCCAGATTATGAAGTAAACTACGCAGTAGTTGAGGGTGTAACCCAAAAAAATTGTGAGATTAAAAGGCATTCCCGCAAGGATAGACAGGGGCGTCACCAACATATAGGTAATGAGAAAATGACTAAATGTTTGGTGGGTAATGCTCCATCTGTCTTGTTCAAAAATTATGGTACTGCCACCGTAAATCGCACCCATTAGCGCCCATATAATCATGGATACAAAAGTTGCCTGCACCGGATTAGCAAATAAACTGACAAAATTTTCAGTAGATGGGGTAAATTGTGGCTAGTTATTTACTTGACAAAATATAAGTGCAAAAATTAGCCCGATAATCACTCCGATCGGTGCAGAGATAAGGGAACGGCTAATTATAGATTTGAGATTTTTCATGATAAATACTCCTTTTTGATTTTTTGCATATAACGGCGGGAAGTGTAAGTCATTTTGCCGTTTTTGAGAATAACTTGATAAATTCCGTTTTGAGCCAGTGCAAATTCTTGAATGTAGCTGAAATTAACAATTTCTGAACTGGATATTTGTACAAAAAGTTGTGTTGGAAGCAAAAACTTGACTTCATAAAGACGTTGCTTTATTCGGTACACATCTTGCTCAGTTTCGCAGACGACTTCCTTGTTTTGTGTATGAATTGAAATAATTTGGTGAAAAGCAATAATCTTTTTCCGTCCAGATTTAAAACCGATGAGGATTTGCTCATTTAAAAAGCGATCCAGATTATCACGCAGATTAGTGCTGTTCTCATCAATTTGGGGTGTATTGACTGTCACGAACAATTCTCGCTAGTGAGAAATTGCTTTTTGATTTACTAACATGGCTTAATTTCCTTTCCTTAGCATCTAAGATAGCAAGGGAGCATCATTTTGTGAACAAAATTTGTATAAATGGTAGTTTTTCTATGACAACTGGAAGATGGGGGATAAAGCTTATTACAGCAGGCTTTAGCGTCTTTATTCAATCAGAATTGCTAAAAGGTTAGCAAAATCTTTCTTTTAGAGTAAAAAGCACTTGACATCGGACCCCGCTTCAAGCATAATAATTACTGTTGATTTTGCCCGCTGGTCAAATGGTTAAGACGCCACCCTCTCAAGGTGGAGTTACGAGTTCAATTCTCGTGCGGGTGATTTAACACTGGGATATAGCCAAATGGTAAGGCACAGGTTTCTGGTTCCTGCATGTTTCGGTTCGAGCCCGGATATCCCAATAAAAACAGCTCAACGGCAATCGTGGTGGTAGCTAATACCCATCAGAGCGTTAAGAAAAGCTAGATGAATCATATTCATCTAGCTTTTTTGGTTTTATGAATTAGCCTAAATGGGCTAAAACTTTAATTTTTTAAATTGATTGGTAAGTGGATTAATCTATTAGTATTTAGCTAAAATAAAATCTCAATTTTGTTTTAAATATAAAAGCTACCTCAAAGTATAAAATTAATGTCTATATACCGATACATGCTTTTTATTAATATGCAAAATATCTTTCTAACTGAAAAATAGCGCAAGTCCAAAAATTAGTATTACTGTTAAGAAACTAAGTGCAGACCAATTAAAAATTTTTTCCTTTTTATCTATTTTCTTTTCTTTTTTATCATCTTTATCAATTTTATCATCTTTTGTTAGATTGATTTTTGAAATCCAAATAAACAGTATTTCAATAAGTCCCCACAAGGTAAAGCCGAAAACGGAAACAAGAATTAGAGCTTGACCTAATGAAGCATGTGTACTTCTCATATTCTGGAATAAGTTGCTAAGTAAGTTCATTCCACCGAAAATGGCAAAAGTAATAGCGGTGAAGATACCCAGAATTGCAATGAATTCTGGATAAAGCTCCTTTTTAATATTGTTTTCTGCCTCTATAATATTATTTTTTATATTATTTTTTGCATCTATACTATTATTTTTGACTCTTCGGTCTATGTCATCGAGTCTATCCTTAATATTAGTCAAATTCCCTTTTTTAGTTATAACACTATAATATCGTTTATATGAAGTGATTACATTGTTATAAAGCTCTTTACCATCAGAAACTTTAAGATCTTTTAATATTCCCAGATAAAGTGGTAAGTTATTTTTATTAACTGGCTCCGAATCTGATTTGTCAAGTTCATCATAGCAATTTTTTAATATTTCCTTGAATCCTTTATCATTACCAATAACAGTGTTATAGATAAGATCTTGAATATCTATATCAATGTACCTTAAAGCGATCTCTTTACCGTTGAGCTCTTCAGCAAGTTTCTTTAGGTTTTTTACTTGTTCCTTTGTACAATATTTACCTGTAAATACAAGTTCAACCAAATCGAACGCATCTTGCTCAACATTTGGATCTGTTTTGTTTTCTGAATCTGGCTCTTTACCCTGTTTAGCATTTTCCTTTGATTTTTCATTCATTTTCCTCACCTCAAAAATAATTATACATTAATAAATACCATTTTTTTATGAATATTTAGAATAGTAGTTTACATATAGTAAAGTAATTAATAAAATTAGTTTTGTCAATTAAATTTTTAATTAATGTCCAATTGAGCAGAAAAAATATGAACCGTATTTTCTCACTCTCAATCAAGGTTTGCGAGACCAAACAATTAAATTTGCATAGATTACCTAATAAAAAACTAGATGCGCTTTGCTCATCTAGCTTTTTTGTTTATTTTAAATTAGTTTGCGTTTTAGATACCAGCTTATCGTCAGTAAACGAAAAACTGGCACTTGCACCAGCATTCTTAGCTTTAATTCCAGTGAAGTAAACTGCGGTGACATTTTTCTTACCCAAAACCACATTTTCACTCAGTCCGTCAGGTTCACCATAGGTGTTTACGACAGTACTATAAGAGCTGCCGTCTTTCAAACTATTAAATGCTTTAAGTGATAGCTTATTGCTGCTGCGAGTCCATTTAAAACCCGAAACTGTCTTAGTGATAGCCTTTTTATGACTGAATTGCACCAAAATAGTAGTGTCATATTTGGTCCAAGAATATGATTTCACCTTAAAACCCTTAACTGCAGTGGATGAAACCGACTCAGGCTGACCCAAAATGCCTTTAACATCTTTAATGGTGCTGCCACCGTTACCTTGTTGCATGACATCACCAACTTTAATCTTGTCGTATGATTTTCTAAAAGAAGTTTTTTGAGTATTAGTTTTCTTTACTTTCTGGCTGCTTTTGGGCTTACTGCTGCCAGATTTACTATTATCAGAACAGCCAACTAAAGATAAGGCAATCATACCAGTTGCTGCCACTGTCAAAATCTTCTTGAACTTTTTCATTACTTCCTCCTGAAGTGCTATTGCCGTAGGTTTAATGTCACTGAAGTGGTGGACAAAACAGAAATTAATGTTTGCTCATAGCATTAATGAAATATTTTTGAATTCAAAACCACATTTCATCATCAATTTCTAATCCGGTATAATTTAATTTTATCCTAGAAACTTATTAAGGTAAATAACTCAAAAGCTTATTTTGACAAATATGAGAATGACTAGTTTTTCGGCTAGAATAGGTCTAACAGCAGTAATGAAGGGGAGTTTAGCTATTAGTGCCTTTTAAAAAATTAAGATAAAATCTAATGAAAAGATAAACAAAAGTTATAATCTGTAAAAATTGGAGCTGATTTTAATTAAAAAGCAGAATATCTTTTATCGCTGCAGTATTTCTCTAATTAAAGATAGTAGTTTTGCTTTCTGATGAGATAGGCAGGCCAGATCGTATCTAAAAGCTGCTCTGGAAGAAGAATTTGGAAAAAAGTTTGGTTCAACCAATCTGAAGAAATAACTAATAAGTGTCAGGCTGTTTAAGCAGTCTGGCACTTTTTAGTTTAAAAATGATAAACAAGAATATTGAGAGTTCACCGCAAAACACAAATTCACTAATGAGCATGACAGAAATTGGACTTAATTAGTGATTTAGCAGTATGTGTAAGCGCTTATAATCGAATTGAGCGGAAGGAGGTGAATGAATTGAGCAGCCAGAATAAAGAAATTTTAGTAAGAATAGCGAAAGAGGGCACAGTTACTAAAAAAGAGCTTAAGGAACAGTTCAAGTTGACGGATAGGCAGGTTAATTATGCTATTGCCAACATCAACAGCTATCTTAAACTGCAGAAGTTACCATTAATTGTCTTAAAAAACAAAACTTATTTTGCCAAGAGAGAACTGGTTAATTATTTTGCTAATCACAAAGAAAAAAATAATTTACGTACTTTTTTACCTGACGAAAGAGTGTGGCTTCTCCTAACTCTGATCTTGAGCAGAACCAGTCCACTCTTTCTAAACGATTTTGTTTTTGAATTTCATGTTAGCAAGAACACCGTTTTAGCCGATCTTAAGAGGACCCGCTCCCAAATTGCAGACCTTGGACTAAAGATTACTTTTTCCCGTAAAAACGGCTATCGCCTAATAGGACACGAATGGGATAAACGTATGCTGCTGTATAAATGTATTTTAAAGATTTATACTGCGCTGGGTTTTGATACCTGCCTCCAGCTGTTACCAGACATCAATGATAACTACCTTGCAATTGAAAACAGCTTGTTGAAAATAGAAGAACAGCTCGGGAAAAAATATACTGATGATGACTTCTTTCTTCTAATTTTGTTTTTAACAGCAGTCACTAATCGGATCAAGCAAAATAAAAATTTGATTGCTAATGAACTGGCTAACGATGAAGAAATTAAGCAAACAGCAGAATATCAGGCCCTCGAACAAACTTTTTTTGATAAATTTTCACTTCAGGAAAAAAGTTTTGTTGCTCTTTTTATTTTAGGGGCAAATGTTAAGCAGCAGCAAAAAATATCCGCTTCTGTGCAAACAAGATTGATTAACGCATTGTGGGAATTTTTGAATGAATTTGAATTAAAGTCATTTATTGTGCTGCCGAATAAAAAGGATCTGTTAAAAAAGCTGATTGATCA
This sequence comes from Lactobacillus sp. W8093, assembly GCF_016100925.1. Classification (NCBI taxonomy): domain Bacteria; kingdom Bacillati; phylum Bacillota; class Bacilli; order Lactobacillales; family Lactobacillaceae; genus Lactobacillus; species Lactobacillus sp. W8093. Next base: position 17,902 of record NZ_JACFRL010000003.1, read on the forward strand.
TTTTAGACCAGCTTATTACCGCATTAAATATAAACTGCCAGATAACAATCCTATGTTTAAGGAAATTATCGCTAAATATCACAGCCTGTATGAGATTGTGGCGCAGTCAATGACACCTTTAAATAATTTTTTTGGTACTCAAATTTCGCCTGACGAAACTGCTTTTGTGACTATTTTTATTGGCGGTCACCTCATGGAAAATAAGGTTAATGACCGCAAAAGAAAAATAGGTCGGGCAATACCGGTTTGTCCTAACGGAGTTTCAACCTCAAAAATACTGGAAAATAATCTGCGGGTGGCTTTTCCTGAGTTATCGTTTTATCCCGCTTGCTCTGTGCGTGAATATAAAAATTTTGTTTTGCCTTATGATGTGGTTTTTTCCACGGTGCCGCTTAAATCGGAAAAAACAGTTTTTGTTATCAGTGAAATTTTAAATGAGCACAGTATTACCAAACTAAGAAATGATGTTTTTAAAAAATTGTTGAACTTAAACTTCTCTAATATTGATATTCCCCAAATCATGAAGGTAGTTGCTGACTTTGCTGAAATAAAGGATAAAAAAGGTCTTGAAGACGGTTTGACCAAGCTACTAATACCGGAAAGTAATTTATTTGACGAGATGTCACAAGAACAGTCAAAGAGCAAACCTTATATTAAGGTCATTTTAACCCACCAGCAATATTCTTGGACGAGGTTAATAGCAAAAATTTCGGAGCCAATGATTAAAAGCAAAATTGTGAATGACGTTTTCTTCCTAGCTTTGAAAAAAGAGTACCGTGATCAACCCGACTACATTTTGTTAAATAGGCAGATACCACTGTTACATTTAGATCCAGACGTTTATCCCCAACAATTAGGACTGACACTATTAGTTTCCGCAAATCCCGTCAAATACGGGTCAGCCAAGGTCAATGTTGTCGCTCTGTTGACTACACCGAATAAGACAGATCATTTACCTTTACTTTATCAAGTTAAGAATATGGCGGAAGATACGGCCTTTATTCACAAGCTGTCTCAATCTGCAAATACCAAGGAAGCAGAAAAATTAGTCCAAAAGTTTCTTACCGCTTAAGAAAGGAGCAAATAAGTTTTGCAATTAACCGATTATGTTAAAAAAGATACGATTTTTTTGAATTGCCAAGCTCAAAGTAGGGCAGAACTCTTTTCAAAAGTGTCAGACAAGCTTTTGAATGAGGGTTATGTCAAAAAAGGCTTTTTAGATTTTATTAATCACAGAGAGGATAACTATCCTACGGGGCTGCAGCTGCAAAACCATACTGTAGCAATTCCACACGGCGATCCCCAGTTTATCAATAAGCCTTTTGTAGCTGTTATTACATTGACTAAACCAATTACTATGAGACGCATGGATGATGCGACAATTAAATTACCCGTAGACACACTATTTACGCTTGGTCTCACTAATGGTAGTGATCACCTTGATTTACTTAAAGAAATTATGAAATTACTGCAGACCGATTCATTTGTTCAGCAAATCAAAAATTGCACAAATAAAGACGAAGTGGAAACAGTAATTCGCGTTGCAGAAAAGAAGAGAAAGGAAAATTCTGATGACTGAAAAATTAAATATTTTAGTTGCTTGTGGCAGTGGGGTAGCGACTTCAACTATTGCTGCAGACGATATTAAGGATGTTTGCCGAGAATATGGGATTACTAATTATGCCATTTCCAAATGCAGCATGACGGAAATGCCCAGTATGAGTCAAAACTTTGACATTGTGTTTACCACTAATAATTACCGCGGCAAAATTGATACGCCCTTAATGAGCGTCACCGGCTTTATTACAGGGATTAATACTGCAGAACTAAGGCAAAAAGTAGGCGAAAAATTGCTTTCTTTAACAAAGGACAGGGAGTGAAATTATGGAAATACTAGGACAAATTTTTAAGACCATTATTAATATTGGCGCTACAGCTCTGCTGCCAATTATCATTTTCATTCTGGGCATGATTTTTAGAATGAAAATCGGGGATGCAATTAAGTCTGGTCTAACTGTCGGCATCGGATTTATGGGACTTACTTTAGTTGTTAATCTGTTAACTGCTTCGTTAAAACCTGCTGTGGACTATTATTCTAAGTTAGGTACCGGCTACACGATTACTGATATTGGTTGGCCAGCGGTTGGTGCCGCTTCGTGGGTAGCACCTTTTGCTGGCTTGGCAATCCTATTAGGAATAATTATCAATATTGTTTTGGTGCGAACCGGTTTAACAAAAACAATGAATGTCGATATTTGGAATTACATGCACTTCTTAATACCAGGTTCATTAGCTTATGTTTTATTCAATAACTTTTGGATTGGTTTGCTGGTGACGGTGAGCATGTCAGTTATTGCGCTTTTCATTGGCGATAAATTAGCACCAAAATGGCAAAATTACTTCGGTTTAGACGGCACCACCTGCACTACGATTATCTATACTGCCTGGGTCATGCCTTTTGCTTGGCTAATCAATAAATTAATTGATTTTATTCCTGGGTTAAATAAGGTTGATCTGAGTTTAGAAAAAGTAAACAAAAAGTTAGGTGTTTTTGGCGAATCTTCAGTTATTGGCACCATAGTCGGTATTTTACTTGCACTTTTAACCCGCCAAAATTTGGCTCATACAGTTACTATGGCGATTGGAATAGCCAGCGTTATGGTTTTGATGCCAAAAATGGTGGGAGTGTTAATGGAAGGTATTTCTCCAGTTGGCAAAGCGGCACGTTCAACAATGACGAAACAAATGGGTAAAAAGGCTAATTTGAACATTGGAATGGATATTGCTTTAGGCTTAGGCGATCCAGCCACTGAAACTGCCACTGTCATCACCATTCCGCTGGTGATTCTCTGTGCTTTGTTTTTGCCAAATATTAGATTGTTCCCAGTGGGCCTTTTAATGTCAATTATTTATATTTCGGTTGCGGGTACTTTAATGACTAAGGGCAACTTGTTTAGAACTATTTTGATTGGTGTGATTTTCTGTAGCGTAACCCTGTATTTGGAAGCTTATGTTGCCCCCGGCGCAACCAAAATGATTCAAACCGGCGGCGTCCATGTCAGTGGATTGTCATCTGACCTGACACTGTCGGAACCGTGGAATGCACTAATTTACTGGTTAAGTACTATTTTTTAAAAAGATATATGGGGTTATCCAAAATATGAGTGAAATATTACCGTCAATTTTTGGCGCAGATATTCTTAATCTGCAAAAGGAAATTGACATTTTAGAAAGTGAAAACGTTAGGACTTTGCACGTAGACATGATGGATGGCAATTTTGTTTCCAACATTGCTTTTGGTCCTAATCAGGTTCAGGCGCTAAAAGAATACAGCAATATGAAATTTGATATACATATGATGCTTGCTCAGCCGTTGGCACATTTAGATGATGCTATTGCTACAGGTGCGGAAATGATTTGCGTTCATTATGAATCGACACCGCACATCCATTTTGTTTTACAGCAAATTAAAAAAGCTGGTTGCAAAGCTGGTGTTGCTTTAAGTCCCGGAACGCCCGAGGCAGTCTTGAAATACCTCTTAGATGAAATTGACTATGTATTGGTCATGTCGATTAATCCTGGTCAGCCTGGGCAAAGATTTATTCCGCAAATCGTTGACAAGATTAAAAACGTACGGAAAATGGTCAAGGGACGCGACATCAAAATTGAAGTGGATGGTGGAATAAATGATAAATATGCCGCACAGTGTGCTGCTGCAGGAGCAGATATGTTGGTAGTAGGTGGTTATTTATTTAATGGTAACCAAGTGAAACAGCAACTGCTTAAGCTTAGAAATGCGGTCAAATAGTGATGAAAAGAGAAAAGAAATTGCAAAATTACACATTAAAAATTTTAAACCAGTTGACACATTATGCGGAACAAGAAGATACAGCTGATATTGCTTTAGTTGTGACTGAAATATTGCATGCTAATCATATATTTTTAGCAGGTGCTGGCCGTTCTGGCTTGGCTGTGCGGGGCTTTGGCAATAGGTTGTTGCATTTAGGATTTGCAGTTAGCATCGTCGGAGAAATCAGTTCACCCCATTCACAGCCGGGAGATTTATTAATTATCTGTTCCGGCTCCGGAGAAACTACTAGTTTAAAAGCCTTAGCGCAAAAAGCTGCAGCCGCCAAAGTAAAAATCATCTTATTTTCTACGACTAAGGAATCTACTATTGCGAAAATTGCAAATTATACAATGATTATTCCGGGAAAAACCAAGACAGCGCAGGATAAAACTACTGGTTTTACGCAACCAATGGGCTCGGTATTTGAACAACTATCATTTTTAACTTTTGACGGCATAGTAATGAATTTAATGGATCAGACCGGTGAAACTTCAGCTTCAATGTTTCAAAGACACGCGGATTTTGAGTGAGAGAAAGGATAGATAATATGAAAAAGTTTGACGGACAGGTTGTACTGGTAACAGGCGGCGCTAACGGTATTGGTAAAGGAATAGCAGAAAAGTTTGCCGCAAACGGTGCGAATACGGTCATTGTTGATTATGACAGTGAAAAGGGAAAGCAAACTGCGGCAGAGATAACAAATAAATATCAAAGATCTCTTTTTATTAAAACGGACGTTTCTAACTATCAGGATTTACAAAACGTTCATGACCAAGTAATGGCTGAATTTGGTAGAATTGACGTCCTTGTACTTGATGCAGGTATTGCCTACGCTGATAAAGTATCCGAAATAACACCGGCAGAATGGCAAAAAGTGCTTAATATCAACTTAAGTGGTTACTTTTACACTGTTAAAGCCTTTTATCAAGAATTTCTGGAGAACAAGGGCAGTATTGTATTTATCAGCTCTGGTTCAGCTCTTAGTGGAACTGGCGGCGGCGTAGCTTATCCTGCTTCAAAAGCTGGCGGAGAAGGACTGATGCGCGGTCTTGCTAAGGAACTGGGACCAAAAGGGGTAACCGTTAATGCTATTGCACCACGGGTAATTGACTCCGGCTTGTTAAGCGTGCATTATCCTACTAAGGAAAGTTTGGCGCCTTTGCTAAAACAAATTGCGGTTAGAAGAATTGGCACAGTTTCGGATGTTGCCAATCTAGCATACTTCTTAGCTAGTCCTGAAAATTCGTATATTCAGGGTCAAACAATTTTGCTTGATGGCAACAGAACGGTTAGATAATTTAGTTTTATAATACCCCCGAATTAAAAAGATTTGGGGGTATTATTGTGTCTATATTTTCATACGCTAACTAAAAAAGGGACTATTAAACGCATTTAGTTATAGCAAAAATCTTAGTTAAATTTGCAAATCAACCTGTTAGACTTAATCATTTGTACCAATTTCATATTTGGCCTAAAATGCAGTCAGTTAGAATTTTCGTTACTAAAATGATAACTAAATATGCACTTTTTATAATAAGATTACAAAGATGGAGTTAGGTAAATGATTAAATGGCAGGAAGACTGGGCTTATAACAAATACTGGGTAATGGCTCACTCTCAAGCATGTTATGAGCAGATTCGATTGTTAGCTAAGGATAATATGTGGTCAGAACAAAAAGAAACTGAATTTGAGCACTTGCTAGCACAAGCAGCCAGTCAAGCGCCCACTACTAAAACATTAACCAATGCCTATCAGCATGTCTGGGGTTATTTTAAGAAAATTTGTACACCTCAAGAAAAACAAACTTATTTACTCTTGTTGCAAAAATTGACGCCGCAAGACGATGAATTAGGTCCGTTTTTAAGCGGTCTAACCAACAAATATCAAGTTACCTACTTATTAAATTCGCGGTTAATGCAGGAGGCTCAAGCACAATCATGAGATTATGGCACCAAGAACTAATCTGGCAATTGCCCCGGCAACAATTATTAGGGCAACACCGTGAAATTGCTGCTTTACGCGGGCGTGGCTGGGGTAAACCTCATGCCACTGTTAACTATGTTTTTCAATATTCGCCCTATAAACTCTATCAATTTCATTTATTGGTATTAGCTGAAATGGCGAGGCGCCACTATCATCCGGATATTAAATGGTTTGATCCATATTATCGCGGACAGTATTGTGCTAGATACGAAAATTTAGCTGCTATTCCTTGGACAGATCCCATCTATCCAGAGCATGATGCTGCCTATTTAAAAGCTTGTTTGGCTAATTTGCACCAAAAAGGCATTGACTTAAATATAGGTAGGGACAATTAGTTTTAACCATTCAAGTGTTCTAATTAAGTTAAAAAATAAAAAATATCCACAAAACATACAACCAGCGTTTTGCGGATATTTTTACTTAAATAACTACATGCCTGCCTTAACGATTTTCTTTTCAGCCATAGTTTTACGTAAAGAAAGCATAGCAGTATAGGTAGATAAAATGTAAACTTTTTTAGTTGGCAAATTGGCAATATTGGCGATTACTTCCTCATTATCTGTGCAGGTAACCATTTTACCGGGGTCAAAGCCGGCGACTTCAAGACGAAAACCCATGTCATGCCAGCGCTGTCCACCAACCAGAATTTTTTTAATTTGATCGTGATTTAAGTCTTCAAATTGACCGTCCCATATCCAAGAAGTGTCGATGCCGTCAGCGTGATTAGCATTGAGCAAGGCAACTAGGGAATAGTCATCTTTTTCAGTGTTAAGCATGTGGAGTACTTCGTCTAATCCCACAGGATTTTTAACCAAGATCAGATCAATTTCTTTTCCTTCATATTTAATTAACTCTTGTCTACCAAAAATACGTTTATTTCTGGCAAAAGCTTGCGCAATTTCATCTTCGCTTAAGCCAAAATGACGTGCCACAGAATAAGCTGCCAAAGCATTATAGATGTTATAAGTACCACCAATCTTTATAATGTAGTTTTTGCTACCCATCTGAAACTCAAGTTTATTCGGCGTTTGTTCAATAATCCTGTTAACAGAATATGTTAGCTCCGGTCTGTGGTATTGGCAGTTGGGGCAGAAAAAATCACCCAAGTTAGCGTAAATGCGCTCGTGATAATGCAAAATATGATCGCATTGAGGACACAGGATACCGTCAGTATTAACGGGAGCCTTCAGATCATTTTGCGGATTATCATCTGGCAGTTTAAAGCCGTAATAGATTTTTGGATTAGGCAAGTCAACGGAAGAAAAGATACTGGCATCACCATTTGCAATGATGGTTGCTTCAGGTGCTAATTTAATTCCAGCAACAATTTTTTCGTAAGTAGTATAGATTTCACCGTAGCGATCCATTTGATCGCGAAAAATATTGGTTAAAACAAAAACGCTGGGATGAACCAGTTCCGTTACCATTTTGACGTTAGCTTCATCAACTTCCAGTACTGCTATTGGCCTCTTGGCCTTTTTCTTCTTGTGTGCCAAAAAGGCGGTAATGATTCCCTGCTGCATATTAGAGCCGGACGGATTGGTCAAAACGTCGCCGTATTTTTCCCGCAGTGCTGCTACGATTAATGCCGTTGTCATTGTTTTACCATTTGTTCCGGTAACAATAACCGTTTCGTAGCCCTCAGCTAATGTTTTCAAAATTGCAGGATCAATATCCATAGCTAACTTGCCGGGGAAACTGGTTCCCCCTTTAAGTACATTATGTAAAAACCAGTAACTTGATTTGCCGGCAACTTTAGCAATTCCAGATTTAAAACTCATATTCTTCCCTCGCTTTAAAATCATTAACAACTATAGCATAGCCACGAACTGAAAACGAGTTTTTAGCGACTATTTAACTGCACTTATTTTATTTTTACATTATACTAGATGAGTTAGGTGAATTTAAATGAAACAAAGGAGCAAGAATGGCACAACTATTTTTTGAGTATGGCACTATGAGCAGTGGCAAAACTTTGGAAATACTGAAAGACGCTCATAATTATGAGGCTCAAGGTCGGAAAATTGTTTTATTAACAAGCGGTATTGATAATCGCAGTGGAGTTGGTACCGTGGCGTCAAGGATTGGATTACACAGAAACGCAGTTCCTATAGATCACGACTTTGATATTTTTGCTTATATTAAGGAAGTAAACGAGCAGGAAAAAGCGCGCGGAGATGGTGAAATTGCCTGCGTGTTTGTTGATGAAGCACAATTTTTAGAACGGCATCATGTAGTGGAATGTGCCAAAATAGTTGATGATTTAGGTATTCCGGTAATGACTTTCGGCTTAAAAAATGACTTCCAAAATAATTTATTTGAGGGAACGAAAAACCTGTTGATTTTTGCTGATAAAATTAAAGAAATAAAAACAATTTGCCACTACTGTGGTAGAAAGGCTACAATGAATCAACGGATACATAATGGCAAGCCGGTTTATGAAGGAGAACAGGTACAAATAGGTGGGGATGAAAGCTACTACCCAGTTTGTCGTTTTCATTATTTTCACCCAAGTCAATCAAGATAGAGAGGGATTAATAGAACATGGATAAAATTATGGCGCAGCTTGAAGGTCTTGTTGCTCATTATGATGAACTGCAAGAGATGATGGCCGATCCAGAGGTTATCAATGATACCAAGAGGTATATGGAGGTATCAAAAGAAGAAGCAGATCTGAGAGATGTGGTTCAAAAATACCGCAAGTTTAAGGCTGATAAAAAAGAAATTGCGGATAATAAAGATATTATTGCAAGCGAAAGCGATTCTGATTTGGTAGAAATGGCCAAAGAAGAAAATAATGATTTGGAAGATGAAATCGCCCAACTTGAAGATGAAATTAAGATCTTAATGCTGCCTAAAGACCCTAATGATGATAAAGACATTATTATGGAAATTAGAGGAGCAGCAGGTGGGGATGAAGCTTCTTTATTTGCCGGTGATTTGCTCAGAATGTATGAAAAATACGCGGAAAGACAAAACTGGCAGGTTTCTGTAGTTGATAGCGAACCGACAGAAGTTGGTGGCTATAAGCGGATCGCAATCATGATTACGGGCGATAAGGTTTATTCTAAGCTTAAATATGAAAATGGCGCTCACCGTGTGCAAAGAGTTCCTGTGACCGAATCACAAGGTCGTGTACATACTTCAACAGCAACTGTAGCGGTTATGCCTGAATACGAACAGGTAGACCTTGATTTAGATCCAAAAGATATTCGGGTTGACGTCTACCGCTCAAGTGGTGCCGGTGGTCAGCACATTAACAAAACTTCCAGTGCGGTCCGCATGACGCACCTGCCAACTGGTATCGTTGTCGCAATGCAAGACCAACGTAGTCAACAACAAAACCGTGAAAAAGCGATGCAAATTTTGAAATCACGTGTTTATGATTATTATGAAAGTCAAAACCGTGATCAATATGATGCTAAACGTAAAAATGCTGTCGGAACTGGTGACCGTTCAGAACGGATTAGAACTTATAACTATCCGCAAAACCGCGTTACCGATCACCGTATCGGTTTGACTCTGAATAAACTTGACCGCATAATGAACGGCGAGCTTGACGAAATTATTGATGCTTTAATTTTATATAATCAAACTAAGCAATTGGAGGAGCTGGCCGAACAAAATGTCTAAAATTGACACTTTAAAAAGTCTGCGGATATGGGCAGCTGAAACAGCACCAGAAGCAAGACCTGAGGATATTGACTTTTTACTGGCTGAAAGGCTGGAGTTAAATCCGAGCGGGTTCCAATTGAAACAAGATCTGCAGCTTACTCCGGATCAGGTTAAGCAAGCGCAAAAAGACGTTAAAAAGCTGGCTAAAGGAATTTCACCCCAATATATTTTGGGCTACTCGTGGTTTTTAGGCTATAAAATTTTGGTTCAGCGGGGAGTTTTAATTCCGCGCTTTGAAACTGAAGAATTAGTAGAATGGGCCTTAGCAGATTTAACTACTGGTGATAAGGTGCTTGATTTGGGTACTGGCTCAGGCTGCATTACGGTGGCTCTAGCTAAAGAAGCAGCCAAAAAGAATATTACAAAGCTTGATTTATATGCTTCTGATGTTACTGATGCTGCTTTAAGAACAAGTGAGGAAAATTTCTTAATTCATAATGTTGATGTGACAGTACGCAAAGCAAATATTTTAATTGGTCTGGAAAAATTCGCTAAAATCATTTCCAATCCTCCTTATATTAAGGAATCGGAAAAAGATATTATGGATCAAAATGTTTTGCAAAACGAACCGCAAGAGGCACTTTTTGGCGGTCAGAATGGGATCGAATTTTACCAGAAATTTGTCAAACAGGTGCGCGATCACCTCAATACTGGCGGAGAATTTTTCTTGGAATTTGGCTTTAGTGAAAAAGATCAGCTGGCAGAACTATTTGCTCAAGAATTACCTGATTTTACTATTGAGTTTAAAAACGATTTGTCTGGCAAGCCGCGGATGGTTAAAGGGAAGTGGAATAAATAATGGAAACTAAAATTTTTTCACAGAATCAAATTGATGATGCAGTAAAATTACTCGCTCAAGGAGATTTAGTCGCCTTTCCCACTGAAACAGTTTATGGCTTGGGTGCAATTGCTACTAACGAGCAAGCTGTTAAAAATGTTTATGCAGCAAAAGGTCGTCCCAGTGATAATCCCTTAATTGTCACTGTTTCTGATGCCACTATGATGGCCCAATACGCTAAGGAAGTTCCAGAACGTGCGCAAAAATTAATCAAAAAATTTTGGCCTGGTCCATTGACTTTATTACTTTACGTTAAGCATCATAGCTTGCCTAAAGCTGTGACCGGTGGACTTGATACGGTAGCTTTTCGGTGCCCTAAGGATAAATTAACACATGAACTAATCAGTAAATTAGGCTACCCAATAGTCGGTCCTTCAGCCAACACTTCGACTAAACCAAGTCCCACTACTGCCGAACACGTATATCACGACTTGAAAGGTAAAATTGCTGGTATTATTGACGGCGGGCCAACAGAGGTGGGATTAGAATCAACCATTATTGACTTGTCAGTAGCAACTCCTATTGTTTTACGTCCCGGTGCTATTACGCCTGAAGAATTAAGTGATGCTTTAGGAGAAAAAGTTTTAATTAATACGGGCAAAGTTGCCGATAAAGATGTACCTAAGGCTCCCGGTATGAAGTACCGTCACTATGCTCCTAGTGCCCCAGTTGTCGTTGTTGATGATCCCAAGGATTTTGCTCACCTCAATTTGACTAATGAAACAGGGGTAATGGCATTAAGTAAAATTCTCAATGAGATTGAGTTGCCAGCTGCTAATAAATTTAATTTGGGTAAAAATTTGGCAAATGCTGATCATAATCTTTTTGGAGGATTACGTTACTTTGATGATAAACCTAATATTAAACAAATATTTGTGCAGGGTTTTTCTGGCAGTGAAGATACTTTGGCTTACATGAATAGGCTGAATAAAGCCGCTGCTGGTCATCACTATATGCCAAAATAAAAATTTGATAGCAAAGGACTTTAAACCCTTTGCTTTTTTTATTAAAATACTCGTAAACGTAATTATGTTTATAGGAGGAAAAAGATGGGCAAATTTACGGTTTTGAATCATCCGTTAATTCAACACAAGTTAACAATTATTAGGCGTAAGGAAACAAGTTCCAACGAGTTTAGACGCATTGTTGGTGAAATTGGTGGGCTGATGACTTACGAGATTACCAGAGATTTGCCACTAAAAGATGTTGAAATTGAAACACCAATTGGCAAGACCACTCAAAAAGAGATTGCCGGTAAAAAGCTGACTATTGTGCCAATTCTGCGTGCAGGTATTGGTATGCTTAACGGTGTAATGGAAATGATTCCATCAGCTAAAGTAGGAGTAATTGGCATGTATCGGGATGAGGAAACTCTTAAGCCGCACGAATATTTCTGCAAGATGCCTAAGGATGTTGCAGAACGTGAATGCTTAGTAGTTGACCCAATGCTTGCAACCGGTGGTTCTGCAAATATGGCAATTGGTGCTTTGAAAAAGCGTGGAGTAAAAGATATTAAGCTTGCAGTTTTGGTTGCCGCACCTGAGGGAGTTAAGGCTATACAAAAAGAAAATCCTGACGTTGATATTTATACAGCAGCAGAAGATGACAAATTATTGCCAAATGGCTACATTACTCCCGGTTTAGGTGATGCTGGCGACCGGTTATTTGGCACTAAATAAATTTTTTTGCGTAAAATAATCGTATAATTCGCTTTCATTTTTCACAAAATTATTGAATGGTGTTAATATTGTATGAGTGTTCGATAATTTGGGCACAAGAAGGGAGGTCACGAAGTATTGGAGAGATCATTTGTGTTTAAATTCTTGGGTCTTAAATTTGATTTAACAGGAATTATAGGCTCAACATTGATGGCAGTTGTGGTTTTGTTCGTTTGCATTTGGCTTTCGCGCAAAGTTGAAATGAAGCCAAATAAAAAGCAAAATGTGTTAGAATATCTGATTGATTTTACTGATGGTATTGTTAAAGACAATGTCAGTGATCCTGATGCCAGAAGGCACCTTTCACTTTATGCTTTTGTTCTGTTTATCTATATTTGGTTTATGAACCAACTGGGACTTTTCTTGGAAGTTAAAGTAGGCGACACTATGATTGTTAAATCACCTACGGCAGACCCAGTGACAACAATGTCATTTGCAATGATGACCTTGCTTCTTTCATTCACTTTCGGAATGCAAAAATTCGGTACTGGTGGCTATTGGCGCAATTATGCCGAACCTGTTAGTTTCCTGTTTCCAATCAATATGATTGAGGAGATCACTAACTTCTTGACATTGTCTTTGCGTTTATATGGTAATATTTACGCTGGTGAAGTGTTATTAACTTTAATAGGAAATAGCTTTGCTCCCAGCTTTGGTGTTACCACTTTGGTTTTAGCAGCACCGTTAGCTATGATCTGGCAAGGATTCTCTGTCTTCATTGGCTCTATCCAGGCATATGTTTTCGTAACTTTATCCATGGTCTATGTCGGAAAAAAGGTTACAAAAGAATAATTTTTTGGAGGTTTAAACATGTCACAAGCTTTTAAATATATCTCAGCAGCTATCGTAGCTGGTATTGCTGCTTTAGCAGCTTCTTGGGGTAACGGTAAAGTTATTACTAAGACAGTTGAGAGCATGGCTCGTCAACCAGAAAGCGCAGGTAACTTAAGATCAACAATGTTCATTGGTGTTGGTCTGATTGAAGCCGTTCCTATTTTGGCGATTGTTGTTGCTTTCCTGATTCTCTTCGTTTAATTTTATTTAAAATAATTTAGGTAAAAGAGAGAAGGGCAGTAAATGACATTTCATAACTTATTTGCAGCCTCAGCAGGTCATATTTATCTAGGTAATACTTTGTGGTATCTGATTGTTTTCGCAATTTTGCTTCTTTTGGTTAAACATTATGCTTGGGGACCAGTTTCCGACATGATGGAAAAAAGACGCCAAAAGGTAATTAATGACCTTGATTCAGCTGCAGACAATCGCAAAAAGGCCGAAGTTTTGGCTAATGAGCGTGAAGCTGCCTTGAAGAATTCAAGACAAGAAGCAACGCAAATACTTACTGACGCAAAAGCAAATGCGGAAAAAACAAGTACGCAGATTGTGGCAGAGGCTAATAATAATGCTGCTTCAATTCATGAAAAGGCAAAAGCCGATGCTGCACAAGCAAAAGCTGATGCGTTAGATGAAGCTCGTGCACAAGTTGCAGATATTTCTGTGACGATTGCGGAAAAAGTAATTGCGAAGAATTTATCTGCTGATGACCAAAAAGATTTAGTCGATCAATTCATTAAGGGGCTGAATAAATAATGGCCTTAAGTAAAGCAGAAATTGCTGCACGTTATGGTACTGCACTATTTGATTATGCACAGGATATGGATGCTTTAATAGCTGTTCATGCAGATTTGCAGGAACTGGCAGAAGCCATTTCAAACTATCCTCAGATCTTGAAAGTTTTTAGTGATCCAATTTTTAATAGCGCAGAAAAAGCTCACTCACTTTCTGTGATTGCACAAGGTCTGACTAAGGAAGTTCAAAATTTTTTGAATTTACTGTTAGATTATGACCATTTTTTGGAACTGCCTGCAATCATTGATTGTTTTAATAGTCTATACAATCAAAAAGAAAAAATTGCAACTGGCGTGGCTATTTCAGCCGTTGCACTAGATGAGCAGCAATTACAAAAATTGGGTGCTGGCTATGCCCAAAAATATGGCCTTAAAAAAGTCATTCTTAAAAATGAGGTTGATCAAGGTCTGATCGGCGGCGTAGTTTTAAAAGTTGGTGATTGCGTAATTGATGGTTCAGTCAAAAATAAACTGAATAAGATTCGTGCGCAGTTAATTAATAAAAATTAAAAGAGGTGAAACCATTGAGCATAAAAGCAGAAGAGATTAGCTCTTTAATCAAGCAGCAGCTTGAACACTATGATGATAAACTCGACATTAATGAAGTCGGAGTTGTAACATACATAGGTGATGGTATCGCCCGGGCTCACGGATTGAACAATGTTTTGGCCAACGAACTATTGGAATTTGATAATGGTTCTTATGGTATTGCACAAAACCTTGAATCAAATGATGTTGGTATCATTATTCTAGGCAATTTTGATGATATTCGTGAAGGTGACCAAGTCAAAAGAACCGGTCAAATTATGCGTGTACCGGTTGGTGATGCACTAATTGGTCGCGTTGTTAACCCATTAGGACAGCCGGTTGATGGACTTGGCGAAATAAAAACGTCTAAGACTCGTCCAATCGAGGCTTCGGCACCGGGTGTTATGGAACGCCAGTCAGTTAATCAACCGCTGCAAACGGGTATCAAGGCTATCGATGCTTTGGTCCCAATCGGTCGCGGTCAACGTGAATTAATTATTGGTGACCGTAAAACTGGTAAGACTAGTTTGGCAATTGATACTATTTTAAACCAAAAGGGCCAAGATGTAATCTGCATCTATGTCTTTATCGGTCAAAAGGAATCAACTGTCAGATCCCAAGTAGAAACTTTAAAACGCTTTGGCGCAATGGATTATACGATTGTTGTTGAAGCCGGACCAAGTGAACCAGCACCAATGCTTTATATAGCACCGTATGCTGGTACGGCAATGGGTGAAGAATTTATGTACAACGGTAAGGATGTTTTAGTGGTCTTTGATGACCTGTCCAAACAAGCCGTTGCTTACCGTGAACTTTCTTTGCTTCTCCGTCGTCCGCCTGGTCGTGAAGCTTATCCTGGTGATGTTTTCTATTTGCACTCACGTTTACTTGAACGTAGTGCCAAGTTGAGCGATAAATTGGGTGGCGGTTCTATGACTGCCTTACCATTTATTCAGACTGAAGCGGGAGATATCTCAGCTTATATTCCAACCAACGTGATTTCAATTACCGACGGACAAATTTTCTTGCAAAGCGACTTATTCTTTGCGGGAACTCGTCCAGCCATTGATGCGGGTAACTCAGTTTCCCGTGTTGGTGGTAGTGCTCAGATTAAAGCGATGAAGAAGGTAGCTGGTACCTTGCGTACTGACCTTGCCGCTTTCCATGAGTTAGAGAGCTTTGCCCAATTCGGTAGCGACTTGGATCAGGCAACACAAGCAAAATTGAACCGTGGACGCAGAGTTGTGGAAGTATTAAAGCAGCCACTCCACGCACCTATTCCAGTTGAAAAGCAAGTTGTTATACTTTACGCTTTAACTCATGGATATCTAGATTCAGTTCCTGTTGATGACATTGCCAAGTTTGAAAAAGAATTATATGACAATTTCGACAGCAACCATGCTGATCTGCTAAAACATATCCGTGAAACTGGTGAATTGCCGGATGAAAAAGAATTGCAAACAGCAATTGAGAAGTTTGCGGATAGTTTTTCACCAAGTAATAAATAGGAGGTAGCTTTATGCCTGCATCTTTACTTGCGTTGAAGAGAAAAATTGCTTCAGTTAAGCAAACTGGTAAAATCACTGAAGCCATGAGAATGGTTTCCGCGTCAAAGTTGAACCAAACGGAAAAGCGGGATAAAGGCTACACGATTTATAATAATCATGTGCGGCAAACTTTATCGCGTTTAATGAGTGCCGAGGTTGTAAACCACTTGCATAAAGCAAATGTGGCGATTGACAATGAGAGCATTAGCAAAATCGATTACGAAAATGTTTTCGGCTTAGGTATTGTTTCCGATATGGTTCAAGCACGGAAAAAGGTTAATTCCACAGGTTATTTGGTCATCACTGGTGACCGTGGTTTAGTTGGTTCCTATAATAGTGCTGTCATCAAAAACATGATGGGATTATTTGAAGACTCTCGCGCTGAACATAAAGACATCAAAGTTCTGGCTGTAGGGTCTGTTGGGGCTGACTTTTTCAAGAAAAATAATCTGAATGTTGTCTATGAAAATGACAATATTAGTGACGTGCCGACCTTTGATGAAGTTTTACCAATTGTTTCAACTGCGATCAAAATGTATTTGAATGGAGTATATGATGAGTTATATGTTTGTTATACTCACCATATTAACTCTTTGTCATCTGCATTTAGGGTTGAAAAAATGTTGCCAATCGTTGACATTGATATTGGCGTCAAAGAAGCTGAAGCACATAAAGATTTAGAATACGATATCGAACCAAACGTTAATGCTGTCTTAACCACATTAATTCCTCAATATGCCCGTTCAACTATTTACGGCGCAATTCTGGATGCCAAGACTGCTGAACACGCCAGTTCAATGACTGCGATGCAGAGTGCTACGGATAATGTTGACGATTTGGTTTCGAGTTTAACTACTAAATTAAACCGTGCAAGACAAGCAGAAATCACTACTGAAATTACTGAAATTGTCAGTGGTGCTAATGCTTTGAAATAATTAAGAAAAGGAGGTAGATGTTTTGAGTGAAGGTGAAGTTGTTCAAGTAATCGGCCCTGTTGTCGATGTTAAATTTCCGCTTGACAAAAATCTGCCTGATATCGACAATGCTTTGCGTGTTATCAAATCGGATGATGAATCTATTGTCCTTGAAGTTACGCTGGAGCTTGGCGACGGCGTTTTAAGAACAATAGCCATGGAATCTACCAATGGTCTTAAGCGCGGCATGAAGGTTGAAGATACCGGTGGTCCAATTTCTGTACCTGTTGGTAATGATACTTTGGGGCGCGTCTTTAATGTTTTAGGTGAACCAATTGATAACGGTCCTAAATTTGAAAAAGATCATGCGCGTGAAAGTATTCATAAAAATGCCCCGAAGTACGATGAACTGACTACTAGTCAGGAAATTTTGGAAACAGGTATTAAGGTTATTGACTTGCTTGAACCGTATGTTCGTGGTGGTAAAGTTGGATTATTCGGTGGTGCCGGTGTTGGTAAAACTACGATTATTCAAGAATTAATTCATAATATTGCCCAAGAACATGGTGGTATTTCAGTCTTTACCGGTGTTGGTGAAAGAACACGTGAAGGTAATGATCTTTACTTTGAAATGAAAGCATCTGGTGTTTTAAGTAAAACCGCCATGGTTTTCGGTCAAATGAATGAACCGCCTGGTGCCAGAATGCGTGTTGCTTTAACCGGCTTAACATTAGCTGAATACTTCAGAGATGTTGAAGGTCAAGACGTTTTACTCTTTATTGACAACATTTTCCGGTTTACTCAAGCTGGTTCCGAGGTGTCAGCCTTGCTAGGACGTATGCCTAGTGCCGTTGGTTATCAGCCAACATTGGCGACTGAAATGGGGCAACTACAAGAGCGTATCACTTCTACCAAGAAGGGCTCCATTACTTCAATTCAGGCGGTTTATGTGCCAGCCGATGACTATACTGACCCAGCTCCAGCTACTACTTTTGCTCACTTGGATGCTACGACCAACTTGGAACGTAGCCTAGTTGAACAAGGTATTTATCCGGCTGTTGATCCGTTGCAATCCACTTCTAGTGCTTTAGATCCTGAAATTGTTGGTCAAGAACACTATGAAGTTGCTACTCGGGTACAACATATTTTGCAACGTTATCATGAATTGCAAGATATCATTTCCGTTTTGGGAATGGATGAGTTGTCTGATGAGGAAAAGGTTATTGTTAGCCGTGCTCGTAAAATTCAATTCTTCTTATCACAAAACTTCTTTGTGGCAGAACAGTTTACTGGGGTTCCCGGTTCTTATGTTCCCATCAAAGAAACCATCAAAGGTTTTAAGATGATTTTGGAGGGACACTTAGATGATCTTCCAGAAGATGCTTTCCGTAGTGTCGGCCCAATTGAAGATGTCTTGAAGAAGGCTAAGCAAATGGGTGTAACTCCTAGCGATCCAGAAGCTAAAGCATTATTAGAAAAGTAAGGTGATGTCAAATGGCAGATCCAGAAAAGCTTTTTATGGTAAATATTGTAACTCCTGATGGTCTGATTTTTTCCCACCATTCCAGCATTGTAGAAATGCGAGCAATAGACGGTCAACGCTCGGTCATGTATAATCACTTGCCGATTTTGACCCCACTTGCAATTGGTGAGATTAAGGTTAAGAGAAGCCGTGAAATGAACAATGTGGTCAACCATATTGCAGTTAGTGGCGGTTACTTTGAATTTTCCAATAATGTAGCTACAATTATTGCTGATAGCGCAGAACGTGCCGGTAATATTGATGTGTCTCGAGCTAAGGCTGCTAGGGAACGTGCTCAAAATGCCTTGAAGAAGGCTCAAGCAGAGCATGACCAGAAGTCTCTTGAAAGGGCACAAGTTGCATTAAGAAGGGCAGTAAACAGAATAAGTGTTTACAACTCAGACAAATAGAATTAAAGTTTTAAGCGGATGCACTACTTTGTGTGTCCGCTTTTATTGTGACTTAAGAAAAGTGAGAAAAAATATGTTTCAACTTGGCGTTCATGCCTTAATTAGTATAATAATTTATTTAATTACGATTGGCTTGTCCTTTCAAATTATGAAAAGCGTACGTATTGAAAACATAATTCGTAAGAATAAAGTATTTGAAGCCCAGCTGTTTCTGATTTTTGCGGCTATTGCCTTAGGCTTTCTGGTAGGTAATTTCTTCATTACCTTAATTGACACTTCTATGCAACTGAGCAATTTCTTTTAAGACTTGGTAAAGCGGGTAAAGTCGCCCACAAACTTAAAATCTTTATGGTAAAATATACATTGAATATGATGGAGGATTATCGTGGCACGAGATATAGGAATAGATTTAGGAACAGCTAATGTGCTTATTAACGTTTCCGGTAAGGGAATTGTTTTAAATGAGCCTTCAGTTGTTGCTGTTAATACAAGTACAAATAAAGTGGTAGCTGTTGGAACAGAAGCTTATAAGATGGTAGGACGGACCCCTGGTAACATCAGAGTAATTCGTCCTTTAAAAAATGGCGTGATAGCAGATTTTGATATCACAGAGGCAATGCTGTCCTACTTTATTGAAAAATTAAACGTTAAAGGCTTCATGTCCAAGCCAAATATTTTAATTTGTGCTCCTACAGGAGTAACATCAATTGAACAGAAAGCAATTATTCAGGCTGCTGAAAAGTCTGGTGGAGGCAAAGTCTATCTTGATTTTGAGCCTAAAGTTGCTGCTGTTGGTGCGGGCCTTGATATTTTCAAACCTCAAGGTAACATCGTAATTGATATTGGTGGTGGTACTACCGATATTGCTGTTTTATCAATGGGTGAGATAGTTACGAGTCAATCACTGCGCTATGCCGGGGATCATATGAATCAGGCAGTTGTTTCTTACATTAAGAACAAACATAATTTACTGATAGGTTCTCGCACAGCTGAACAAATTAAAATTGAAATTGGTAGTGCTTTTGAACCAGATAAAAACGAAACTATCACAGTACGTGGTCGTGATGTAGTTGATGGTTTGCCTAAGCAAGCAACAGTGTCTGCTCCTGAAATTCAAGAGGCACTGCACGATGGCTTGATGACTATTATTGCAGCTACCAAAGAAGTTTTAGAAAAAACTCCGCCTGAGCTTTCTGCTGATATTATCGACAGAGGAATTATGCTGACCGGTGGTGGAGCATTGCTTAAGAATATTGATAAGCTAATTTCTTATTACCTCAAGGTGCCTGTGTTAACGGCTGATCATCCACTTGAAGCCGTAGCGCTGGGAACTGGAATTTTGCTCAAGAATATCGAAAAACATCAACGCCACTAGTTTTTGGAGGCCCGATTTGCGAAAAATTTTAATTTATTTAGTTAAAATCTACCAGAAATTTATTTCTCCGGCTTTGCCAAAATCGTGCCGTTATTATCCGACTTGCTCAACTTATATGGTTGACGCTTTAACTAAGTTTGGTCCTATTTTAGGACTAATTATGGGTATTGCTCGAATTTTACGGTGCAATCCTTTTGTGCGCGGCGGTGTTGATCCGGTACCAGATAAATTTACTATATTTCGTAATCCTCATCCAGAAAGATATGAAGATGAAATTATTGCAAAGAAATTTCATCCAAATATGAAGTAGGAGAATTTATGTCAAAAAAACCTGAAAATATTAATGTTGAAATTAACGAAGTCAAAGGCAAGGAAAACCCAACATGGGAAGTAGTTATTCCCCAGAAAAAATCTATTGGTGTAATTGAAAAGTTAAGCGGACGATACCGTGCGACGACTGGCAAAACCAATAGTATCTTGTATGCTAAAAGTTTAGAAAGCATTATTAATGACTTGCTCTCATACTTTGCTTTGCATGAAAAATAATAGGTTGTGATAGTTAATGGTCAAAGTACAAAATAAAACCAATCTTTTTGATCGCATCGCATGGAATATTGTTGTCCCTGTGCTGCTTTTAGCAGCAGTGGGCCTATATTCCATTTATTTTGCGGCAATTGATGACCCTAGTCACATGGGCAGCCCAGTAAGAGCTGTGGCAATGCAGGCTCTCTGGTATATTATTTCATTTACCATCGTGATTTTTGTCATTCAATTTGATGCTGAACAGCTCTACCGGATTGCACCTTATGTATATGGATTAGGAATAGTACTTTTGATTGCGGTTTTGTTCTTTTACAATCGCAGTATAGCTGCAGATGCCGGTGCCAAAAGCTGGTTTAAGCTAGGACCAATTTCTTTTCAACCGTCAGAGGTCATGAAACCGGCATTTATCTTGATGCTGGCGCGGGTTGTCCGTGAACATAATGACAAGTTTACTCATACCATTAAAAACGACTGGATTTTAATTGGGAAAATGCTTGCTTGGTTGCTACCAATTGCCGTACTTTTAAAATTGCAAAATGATTTCGGCACGATGCTTGTCTTTTTCGCTATAGTTGGTGGGGTAATTATTGTTTCAGGAATATCTTGGAAGATAATAACACCAATGTTTATAGTAGTTGCAATTATGGGTGCAATAGTGATTTTTATGGTCACTACACCAGGCGGTCAAGTTATTCTAAGTCATTCTTTTCAACCGTACCAATTTGCTCGTATCATGTCATGGCTGAATCCATCTACGGACACGTCTAAAGCAGCATATCAATTGTGGCAGAGTATGCAAGCGATTGGATCAGGACAGATTTTTGGTAATGGCTTTGGAAATCTAAGTGTTTACGTACCAGTTCGTGGCTCAGATATGGTTTATTCAGTAATTGGTGAATCATTTGGTTTTGTCGGTAGTGTAGCAGTTATTTTGCTTTATCTATACTTGATAGTCCAAATGGTCCGGATAACATTTGATACTAAGAACGCATTTTATTCTTATGTGTCGACCGGCGTAATTATGATGATCCTTTTCCATGTTTTTGAAAATATCGGTATGAGTATTGACCTTTTGCCATTGACCGGTATTCCATTACCATTTATTTCCCAGGGTGGATCAGCCTTAATTGGAAATATGATTGGTATTGGAATGATTTTGTCCATGAAGTTCCATAATAAAGACTACATGTTTAGCCGGGCAGGAGACTTTTAAAATAAATTAATACATAAAAAACAATTCAATTTTTATTGAATTGTTTTTTTATGTAGTTTAATTTTAATTTCCATTTATCATCAAAGTTGGTTTTATAAGCTTAATTTGTATATTAAACATAATATTCAAATACCGGATTAATATTAAATTATACAAAACTTGACAAAAATGACTAAAAAAGTAAAAATGTATACATAAACTGACCTATAGATTAAAAAAGGAAAGGGAAAATAATGACTGTATTAGAAAACTTCATAAATCATCAGGCTGATCCAAAATTACCAGGTTTTCTTTCGAATTCTATCAAAAAAGGATACAGTTCATTTAATGAATTTGTGAAAAGAGAACCTGAATTACAGTTGTACGAGTCACGTAATGTATACGGCTATTTACGTCATATATTTATTGATATTATACTCAAGCGTGATGCTCATAATTCAGGTATTGATCTTAAGGTTAAAACTAGAGAAATTCCCGAAAACGGTTATACTTATTTGGTAATTGAACATAAAAATTGTATAATTACTGTTCACAAGACGAGTTTAAAAAATAGTCTTCCGGCTAAAGCAGTTAATAGAACTATGCGGAGTAAAATTAATAATGGAATTCCGAATATAGATCTACAATTATCATTGTTTGAAAATCCCCCGTTAGAAAAGGAACAGATTAAAACGGGACAAATTTATTTGATGGTTACATATGGTGGATCACATTATAAGCTAGAATATGTAAACTTAGGAATGCCTAATGATGGAGTTACGCGCTGGTTGGATATTAAAAATATTACTAATTCTCTTACTACTACTGAAGATGTAAGTGAAACAGAGCAAGCACAAATTAATTTGGAATTTCAAAATGAAGTAAAACGTATGTTAGAAAGAGAGAAAAAAAATGGAGGTCAAATTTAATCCTAACCAACTTAAAAAAGCCAGACTAATGAGAGGACTTAGCATGACAGAATTGGCTGCTAAATCTTCTCTTTCGCGGGAATCAATCAGTAAGTATGAGTTAGGTGCTACTAAGCCTCGTGGAGAATCAATTTTAAAGCTTGCAAATGCTTTAAAATTTCCAGTTTACTTCTTTGGAAAACCAGATATCGTTATTCCAATGGGTACTGTGTTTTTTAGAAGTCAAGCTGCAAGTACAAACAAGTTAAGGGAAATGCAAAAAATCAGATTAGAATTGGCGGCTCAGAGTTTATTATATATATCTAAATATATCAAACTACCGAAACTGAATATCCCTGAACCATTAAATCTTAAAATTGAAAAAATTACGCCAGAAATAATACAACGTTTAGCTTCGAAAACACGTAAGATGTGGCAGTTAGGAAATGGACCAATTAAAAATCTTACTAATGTTATGGAGGCAAATGGTATTATTATTACTGAAACGACTATGCATAGTGAAAAAATGGATGCCGTTTCTACATGTATAAATGATGTACCGCTTATTGCATTAACAGATAATAATGAATCTGTTATGAGAAGACGCTTCAATTTGGCACATGAATTAGGACACATATTACTACATAATAATGTTGAAAATATTTTTGACCTGAATAACAATAAATATAAGAACTTATTGGAAAAGCAAGCTAATCAATTTGCTTCTTACTTTTTAATTCCTGATGAGTCGTTTATTGACTATTTAGTGTCTGGTAGTATGAATTTTTTTAGGCAAGCTAAATTATACTGGAACGTTTCTATTGCTGCTTTAATATATAAAGCCAATGAATTGCACTTATTATCCGAAAACCAATACATTTATCTGCAAAAGCAAATTTCAAAAAAACATTGGAGGAAACATGAACCTGATGATAATAAGTTACCACAAGAACATCCAAGTATTTTCAAAACTGCTTTAGATATGCTTTTAGATGCAAACTTAGTAACTAAGCAGGATTTAATTTCAGTTTCAGGTTTACCTATCGAAGAACTAGAAGCTATTTTTAGAACGTCTTTCATTGAAGATAACATTAATATGTCAACTAAACCATATTTAAGGTTAGTCAAATAAAAATATGAGCTTTGGATTATAAAAGGTATGAATAACACACAAAAAGAGCATTTCAGATATGAAATGCTCTTTTTTACTTAGTTAGATTTTCATTTGAACGGCAAACCAAAACGTCACAATCTGCTGTTCTGGTTACATATTCAGTTACACTGCCGATCAATATTCGTTCAACGGCATTAAGTCCCGTTGCGCCTAACACAATTAAATCAATTTGGTGCTTTTGCGGAAACTGATGGGCAATAATTGCTTTGGGAGAGCCAAATTCAATTGAGTAATGAACTTCCTTAACCCCAGCTTCTGTAGCTTTATTGTAGTAGTTCTGCAGTTTTTCTTTAGCATCATTAGACACTTGTTCTACCATCTCGGAATCAAAACTAGACACGTTTTGAAAAGATCTAGTATCAATGACATGTAAAATTTCCAAAGCAGCTTCGTTTCGCTTAGCAGCAGCGATAGCTTTTTTGAAAGCTAAATCGGCTTCTTTTGAGCCATCAACTGCAACTTGAATACGGTGATATTGTTTCATCATTAAAAACACCTCTCTTACCACTATTTTACCAAATTTTAGTCCAATTAATCATCCTTTTGATTAAGTAAAAGGCTAAAAATTAAAATAGTAACTGTACTAAGTGCCAAGGTAATGAGGTTAAGATATTCATTAGACTGGAAAGCCAGAAATATTCCTATCAGACTTTCGATAACCAGTAGGATAGCAGTTCCAGTCATAATTGAACTGAAATTAGCAATATTCTTGCTGTTATATATTAGAAAGTGAGTCTTGCGATTATGCCAGAGATAATAGGCAGTTAAAAGCAACACAGCTAAATAAATTATGATAGCAACTTTGATAATCATAAAAACTCCAATAAAAAAAACGGTCAACAGACCGTTTCCTAAAATTCTCAAGAAATCCGAGTCGTCGAAACATAGCAAAACAATGCTTGTTGAACCCGCAGTGTTCAAAAAATGAGAAGTAGCGCAACGAATATGGATCCTATCGCAAAAGATAGTATTCCGATTCGAAAGTTATTTACTATCTCGCATGTCTTATGTTTGACCGGTCAACCTTATACAATTAAGCTAGTCGATCAACTCAGATCAATTATTATACTACTAAGCATGACTTCATTTGTCAAGATAGAGATTTCAAATATCCAAATTCCTTATGATAAAAAATAATTTTTTCTCATACAATTATGGTACTAATTTATTATTTTATAGTTTGTATTTATTTTTTAATAGCAAAATAGATTAAAAAAAAATCGGTATGAAGCGCGTTTTTTATTATTAGTTTTCTTAAAGATAAAAATAAAACAAGTTATTAAATTTTTATGAATATGTTTGAGTATGAAAGTATAGATTTATTTTAAATTTTTTGGTTTGTTATGAAATCTACTTAATTTTTATTCTTTCGAAACCCCTACTAATATCACTAAAAAGTTTTAAAAATAAAGCATAATTTAATGTTTTTAGTAATTATAATACAAATAGTTTTAAAAATTATTATATTATATTTATCAGAAAATTATTCCGGATAAATATTTAAAAGTCAATTTTAATGCTCTTTATTATGTTATTTTTAGCAGAAAAATTAAGAGCTTAATAAAATATTTAGCAAATATATCGTTTTTTCTTTTTTAAAATTTATCAACTTAAATTGTGTAGTTATTTATAAATACAACATTAGTTATATATATTATATTGACATTAATATTTGACTATTCTAGAATAGTATTCGAACATACTAAACATACATACTTTTTTAGGAAGGATAAATATGCTAGGAAAAAATAATTATAATGAGAGACTAAGGAAGATGGAGATGCAGGACAAGCAGGACCACTTCTCAATTCGTAAATTGAGTATTGGTGCTGCTTCTGTTTTGCTGGGTTTTACTTTCTTTGGTTTGAATAGCCAAAGCGTAAAAGCTGATACTATAGATCCATCACAAAATATCACAGAGGAGTCGAACAGGGATAACTCTAATACTGAAACTAAGCAAACAGGTACTAAGGATAAAACCAAGTCAGACGCTGCTGCGTCTAAAAAGAAGAATGAAACGGACTTGTCAACTTTTTCAGGTTTGAGTTCATTCTTAAAAAGCTCAAAGACTGATGAAGTAAAAGATACCAGTTCTAAGGACAAGACTGATACTACTGCTAAAGATAAAACTGATAAGGATAAGCAGGAAACTCCAGATTCAACTGGCAATAGTGCAACTACTCCTGCAACCGGCTCAGATGAAGGCAATCAAGATACCACTACTGATAAAACTCCAACTGACATAACTGGTTCAGATGATCAAAATTCTGATAGCAGTAAGTTGCCGGCTGATGTGACTGGCGATACTACTAATTCAGGTAAAGATACTGATACTACTCAAGATTCAAAAGCTAATGAAGCTAAGAAATTGGCTAATGATACAGCTAACGACGATAAAACTGGTGACACTCCAACTGTCATAAATGGAATAGCACATGTTTATAATTGGAATCAGCTTGTTTATGCTCTTGATAATAAAGAGTGTTTTGATAAAGATAGACAAAACCCTGATGAGACTAAACGTATTTCTGAAATAGATATTATGAATAATATCGTAGCGGATAATAAAGGTGGTCAAAATGGGTTAGACGTATATGGTAGAACTTTATTGATAAAATCTTATGATGCCGATGGTCGTACGAATAAATACAAAATAGACTTTAACGGTTACCACCCTAGAATTAGAGGAAACAGCTCTGAAGTTACTAACTTAACGTATAGTAACCTTGAACTTTGGTGTGCCGATTATTGGGGCATTATCATGACTGACCGTAATAATAGTTCAAGTAAGCCTCATGATGGTAAGGGAGAAAAAATAGGTGTCTCCAATCTAACATTTAATAATATTGACTTCCATGGTTCTCAAATGGTTCACTCTGCTTCGGACACTCATATTACATTTACAGGGACAAATACCGCTGAAACAATCTATACTCCTTATAAAGATGGGGGAGCAAGCAGTGCCAATCACCAACAATTATTTGAATTTGGTGGAAGTGATAATAGTATCGACTTTAAAGGCGACTTTACCGGTGCCACATTTGGTGGTAACGTTATCGAAATGGGGGGCAGTAACTGCTACGTCACAGTCGAAAAAGACGTAACAGTAACCTTAAATCCAAGACTTAATTCTGACGGGAAAACGTTAGGAAATAATCCAGCAGAAAATACTGGTGCAGTCCACGCAATCTATATCTCAGGTACTGGAAAAGTTGACGTTAAAGGTGAATTAAATATTAACGTCGGAATTGAAAAAGGAGATAACGCTTACCAAGGCAAACTTGATGCAAATAGAGCTACAGCCATCAGATTAAATGACAAGGCATCTCAGTTTACTGTTGAAAGTGGTGGCTCGGTTAAAATTACAACAAACGGTGATATTTCAGACTCTAACAGTGGCAACCTGATTTATGACGGTGGTAATTTTACTGTCAAGCCTGATGGAAAATTAAGTATTATCGGTAAACATATGGGTGATTATAAGGGTACTTTGGTTCAAATTGCTGGAGTAGCTAATGTCCAAAACGGTACATTCGAAATCAGACTTGAAGAAGACCCGAACCATCCTTATGATAAAAGCGATCCAACCAGTGCTCAAAATAAGGATGCTCAAATCTTTGGTGCAGGAACTAACCCAATTGTGTTAGTAGACGTTACTGGTAGTGATAGTAAATTGATTGTGAACAACCCACAGTCACTTGTACTTGATTCACATTTAAACACAGCAACAGGCACAAGTATTATTGGTGATAGTAGTGCTGTCACGATTACCAATGTCCGCCAGAAATTAAACTTTTTAGGTAATAGTCTAACTTTGCCACCATTCCATACTTTACAAGTTAGCAAAGATAGCAAAACTAAAAATATTGTAGTTGATAAACTTGTACTACTTAATGGACAAGGTGGTAAGAATGGCGAATATATGTTTACACCTGAGTTGTGGGCGAAAGTTAGTGAATTACCTTACTTTAAAATTCCAGCATTAAAGAACATTAAGACTTTATTAGATGAATTGGCTGCAGAAGGCAACCCAATAAACTATGATACAATTTTCTCAAAAATTATTGATGCTGCTTTCTCTGATCCAAAGAACATTGGATATAATGACATTGCCTTTGGTCCGGCTAATAGTTCTGGATTTTTAGATATTAAGCCTGAAAATGTCACTGCCACAGCAAATGTTGATGCTTCAGGTAAAAAAGATGGTTCCTGGACAATTTCTGGAACTGTAGATGGTTATAAGAGTGATAAAGATGGACCTGATTCAGATCTCAAAAACCCATTTAGAGAGTTTTTGAAGTTGCCTCTTGGCACTAAAGCATATATCATGGCAGAGATAGATTATGGAAAAGGCACTACAACTTTAAGCTTAAATAATAATATCGAAGATCCTCCATATCAATATACAAATAATGGTGATAACGATTTGCCAACTGCTTTTGCTGGTGAAGTTACCAAATCTGAAAATGGTAATTATATATTTAAGGTGAATGTACCTGCTGATGTTGTGGGCAAGATTAATTCCAATACTAAAATCAAACTAACACCTACTGCTAACTTTATTGACTACAATCCACTGGATAAAGACAGTAAAGAACGTCCAGTAATTGTAAGCATCTTAAAAATAGCACAAGATACTGCTGCTAAAAATATCAAATCAAAAGTAAACGCAGCTAATGATTTAGATAATCAATTCCCTAAGTCAGATCCTAAATCTAAAGAACAAGTTGCTCTTGAAACTGCAATTAATAATGCAGCAGAAGTTGCAAAAACTGCACTGGATCCTGGTTACGAGTCTGGGAAATCTGTATATGGTGCGGGAAATGTAAATGAAGTATCTCAGCGTGAAGAAAATGCATTAAAAGATTTACAAACAGCTATGGATGCAGCCCAGAAAGTGGTTAAACAAATTCATGACGCTGAAAAGGCTAAAGAAGAAGCACAAAAAGCTATCACTACTGCAGCTAATAACGCGATTTCGCGTGTAAAGCAGCAATCAGCCTTAACTGATGCGGAAAAAGCACAATACATTGACGCCATTAATAGCGCTGAAAAGGTCGCTCTGGAAAACCCTTCGACTAACAAGAATTCAATTTACAATCCTGCGAATAAGCCAAGCGATATTACAAACATCCAAAATGCATTTGAAAACAAAGTTAATAAAGAAGCAGCAAAAGCCGAAGTTGCTGGCTATACTGAAAACGGCAAGAAAACTTTAGGTGTTTCTTCAGATGAAATTGATGAAGCTTTGTCTGAACAACTTAAGGCTATTGACGATGCTACTGACGTAGTTAAGGCTGAAAATGATGCCAAATCAACCATTTTAGGCAAACTAAAGGCTTCAGCTAAAGCTAAAGTTCAAAAAGACGCTAGAGATGCCAAAACAGGTCTTGGAGTTGAATCCGACAAAAACATTGATAAAGCAGTTAGTGATGCTGAAGCTGACATTGATGGTCACACTGATTTTAATGAAATCAAGAAAGATATGACTAATGGTCAGAACAACGTCTTAAGCAAATATAAGGACGCTGCTAAGAATCAGCTTGCTGAAGTTGCTAAGTCCGATAAAAAGGCACTTGGTGTAGAATCTGACTCTAATATTGACCAAGCTGTTGATAACGCCAATACTTTAATTGGTCAGGCTAGCTCGGTTGAATTAGTTACTGAAGATTTAAACAGTGCTAAGTCCAATATTGCGGACAAGTTCAAGGACTCTGCTAAGAAGCAAGTTCAAGATTATGCCGATGAAGCTAAGAGCAACCTCGGTGTTGACACAGATACTGGTATTGATGCTGCTGCTAAGACGGCTGAAGATGCTATAGATGGTGACACCGCAGCAAGTGCCATTGGTACTGATATTACTAACGGTAAGAATGCTATTTTAGCTGCCTACAAAGACTCGGCAAAGAAGCAACTTGATCAAGCTGAAAAGGATATTGAAAGCAAACTTGAAAACGTCAAGGGCTTGACTGCTGATGATATTGAAAAAGCTAAGAAAGTAGCTAAAGGTCTGCTAACTAATAACGAGAAGACTGGTTACAAGGACAAAGTTGATGCTGCTGAAACTTTTGAAGATGTTAATACTGCCACTAAGGATGGTATTGCTGCTCTAAACAAATTATTGACGGACAAGTCCTCTCTTGGTAACAAGAACGATGCAATCGATGCTATTAATCAAGCAAGAGACAAAGCTATTAATGATATTAATGATAAAACTAAATATCCTAACTTATCTGATGAAGATAGAAATTCATTAATTAACACTATTAAAGATGATGCTACTGAAGGTGTTGACAATGTCAACAAAGATACTGATCCTGCTAAAATCAAAACTGATAAACAGGCGGCAATAGACAAAATTAATAGTGTCACGGCCACAGCTTCAAGCAAAGATTTGGCAGATCTTAAGAATGAGCAAAAATCACAAACAGCAGCTTTACAAGATGCAGCTGCAAAAGCTAAGGAAACTATTGACCAGATTGATAACAAGTATCTTAGCCCAAGTGACAAGCAGTACTACAAAGATTTGATTGATAAGCATGCTGCTTCCGCAACTAACGCCATCAACTCAGCAAGTAACAAAGATGATATTGATACTGCTGAAAAAGACGGTGAAAGTAACATAAATAGTGATCTTGTTTCAGCCCAAGTTGCTGCTGCTAAATCACAAGCAATTGCGGAACTGAATAAGGCAAAGAGTGATGACAAGAAAGCTATTAATGATGTTCATAAGAACGGTACACTTTCTGACGATGACTGGGAGAAAGCTCTTGATGCTATTGACAATGCCTATACCACTGCGATAACTGCTGTATCTAATGACCATACTCCAGCCGATATTGTTACTGACAAGAACACTGGTATCAATGCTATGCAGACAGTTGTTGACAGCGTTTCTGGAAATGCAGAACAGGCTGAATTAGCAAAAACTAAGAATAAAGCGATTGCAGATCTGAAAGATCAAGCTCAAGAACTGCATGACCATATTCAAGCAGACCCTAATTTATCTAACACTGAAAAGAACGATTACCTTGACCAGGTTGCTTCTGCTTTGAATAATGCAGAACAAGCTGTTAGCGCAGCTGATAAGAACACTGTTAATTCAGCACACAATGCAGGTATTGAAGAATTAAATAACATTAGAAATAACGCTGACTTGCAATCTGCTAGAGACAAGGCTCTAACTGATTTACAAAACGAATTCAATACTGATAATGCAGCTATTGACGGCTTAACCAATATTAGCACTGCTGGTAAAACTGGTATTAAGACGGACCTGCAAAATGCGTATAATGAAGCCGTCAACAAGGTTAAAGATCCAGCTTCTAATACTATTGCTTTGATTAATTCGGCAAGTGATGCTGGCATTACCAATATGGAGAATATTCTGGGTAAGGCCAAGGGCTTAGACCAGACAATAGCTGATGATCAGCAAAAGCTGGAAGACTATGCTCAAAAAGCAATTGACCGGATTAACAGTTCAACTATGTCAGACGCTGATAAAGGAAAAGCCATTAAGGATATTCAAAATGCCCGTGATGATGCTCAAGGAGAAGTTGGCAACAAACTTACCGTTGAAGATGCTAATCAGGCCGAAAAAGATGGTGAAACCAGCATCCAAAAAGCTGAAGCTAATGCTAATCAGACAGATTTGAACAAGGCCAAGGATGCAGCCAAAGCTAGAATTGATGGTGCTAGAGACAAAGCTTTACAGAACTTAAAGGATGTATATGATACTCTAACTGACGATGAAAAGAAGCAAGCTCAGGCTGCATACAATAAGGCTGTCAAAGATATTCCAGCACTTGCTGAACAAGCTGAGGCCGCAATTGATAATGCCTTTGACAAAGGTGCTATTAGTGACTTAACTAACGATACCATCAATTCAATTAACTCAACTGGTGACACAGCCAACGTAGCAATGACTAAGGTTGTCGCTGTTCAAGCTGTTAAGGATGCTGCACAAGCCGCTAAGGATAAATTGACTAACCCAAGAGACAAAGCCGGCGTTGATGATGTTGCTAACTTAGGAATTGCTGATATTAATGCGGCAACTACCAGTTCGACAGTACTTGACATCAAAGATAATGCCCTTAACAGTATTAAGAACATTAAAGATTCTGGTACTGGTGATACAGATAAAGATAATGCTCTCTGGGATAAGAAGAATAAGGCTAATGCTGAACTTGCTCAAGAATTAGCCGATACTACCGCTGCTATTGACAAGCTGACTGATCTAACTTCTGATCAAAAGAAGCAATTTAAAGCTCAGGCTCAGGCTGCTCACGATAGAGCACATATCAGAATTGAAGGTGCTGCTGAGGATCAAATCGATTCTGAAAAAGGCCTTGGCAAGACTAATATTGATAAAGCACTAACAGATGCTAAACTGCAAGCTGTTAAGAATGTTGCTAAAGCTGATGTTGACAAGACCGCTGATGATGCCATTGATCAAGTTAATAAGGACGATACTATTAATAAAGATGATAAACAAAATATCATCGATAATATCAACAAAGACCGTGACAAGACTAAAGAAGACATTGATAATGCCGACACACCTGATAAAGTTAATAATGCTAAAAACGATGGTGAAGGAGAAATCAAGGGTCACGTTGATAATGGTACCTCATCAGCTAAAGAGAAACAGACTGCTAAAGATAAGCTTGCTGCTGCCGCTGATAAGATTTATGACCGTCTAAAGAATGACAGGGATAGTGGAAAGCTAGATTATAATCAATATCAAGACCTGAAAGACAAGGTAGATAATGCTGTTGATGCAGCAAACGGAGCTATTTCAAATGCTGATGGTACATCAAACATTAATGGTGCTGAAAGTGATGGTGAAAGTGCCTTAAGCGGAATTAATACCGATATAGATAAAGTCGAAGCAGTTAATACCGCTTTAGGCAAATTATCTGATGCGGTTAACAAAGCTAATGATGCAGCTGATGCGGTTGCTAAAGAAGTAGGCAAGACTGAGAAAGAGCAGAAAAAACTTGCCAAACAAATGAAGGATGCTATCGAAAAACAGCGTGCTGCTGCAGCTAAGAACATTAAAGATGCTCAAAATGCAGCAGATGATCCATTAAATGCCATTAAGACTGCTGGTCAAAAAGGTGTCGATGCCATTACTGGTCTGACTAATGATTACACCGCTAAGGTTGACCAGATTAAGACCCTGAAACAAAAAGCCGATGCAGCTAAGGATGATCTTAACAATCTTAAGACAGATGAAAATGGCAACCCTGTACTTACTGCAAGCGATGTTGCACAAGGTGAAGCTGATATTGACGACGCTGTGCAAACTGGAATCAGCGATATTTACCAAGCATCTTCTGTAGATGATGCAAAAACAGCGGAACAAAAAGCTGAAGAAGCGGTTGAGTTAGCGAAATTACCAACTGAACTTCTCGCAGAAAAGAACAAACAGATTGCTGCTATTAACCAGTATGCTGCTGATGCTGACAAGACAATTGATGGTTTTGCTCAAACCGATCAGAATAAGGATGGTCTACCAGCTGATACTATCGCAGAACTTAAGGCGCAAGTTGAAGCTGCTAAGAAAAAGGCTATTTCTAAGATTAATGGTGTTACCTTAGCAGAGGGCGCAAGCCAAGATGACTTTGACAAAGACAAAACTAAGGTTGAAAATGCTGAAAAGGGTGTTCCTGAAGATGGCGAAACAGTCGACTTTGGTGAAGCTGGAATTGACAAAGTTAAGAAACTTGCTCAACAAAAAGCCGATATTGTTAAGGCTAAGAATGACGCAATTGCCAGACTTGAACAGGAACACGAAAAAGAAATCAACGCCATTGAAAATTCTGGTATGTCTGATGCCGATCAAAAGCCTTTGAAAGATCAAGTCCAAAAGCTCGTTGATCAAGCTAAGGATCAGATTATTAATATCTCTGACACAGATGATAAGGGTGAAGTTAAGACTCCTGAACAGGTAACTTCTGAAGCAAATACAATTATTCAGAATACTGTTGATGGTTTCGATGAAAATGGTAATAAAGTAACTGGAATCAAAGATATTGTTGATCAGGCTAAACTTGAGGGTGCTAAGACCTCAGCTGAGACCATACTTAATGATAAACGTGCTCAAGCTCATGATATTATTAAGGGCTCACAGTTAACTGCAGACCAAAAGCAAAAAGCCAATGAAGCAATTGACGATGCCTTTAATACCGAAAAGTCTGCTATTGATGGTAAGACTAACATTAAGGATGTTCCAACTAATAAGGACGAGATTGGTCAAGCAATCGATGCTATCTGGACCAAACCTACTTCTTCTGATGAAAAGAATGAATGGTTCAATGACGAAGAAAAGAATGCTTTGTCAGGTACAGATGGTGTAGCTGGTTTAGAAACTGGTTTTAAAGAATTAACTAAAAAGCAAAAGGATGATCCTGATTACAAGGATTACCTCGACGATATTACTAATGCCATTGCAGCAATTAAAGATGCTAAGAACATTAAAGACGCCAGTTCTGCTTACGACAAGGGTATGACTTCACTTAACAAGTTGAAGGCTCTTGAACAAGTTAAGACTGATGCTGATAAGGCTAAAGGTGATATTGATAGCAGTAAATTAAATGATCCAGCTAAAAAACGTCTAGAAGGTGACGTTGATAAAATTGTTGAAGACACCAAGGACAAGCTTAACCAGATCGATTCTTCTGTCGGTAACGCGTCAACTAACAAGGACAAGATTGATCAGATTACTCATGATGCTCAAAGCGATATTACCACCATTGAAAACGACTTCGGTATTGAAGACCAGTCTAATGATGTTATTGATGCCAATAATCAAATCTCCCAGAACCATAGTGATGCGGTAGATACGATTCACAATGAGTTTGGTGATGACAGCAAGACGCCTAAGACAGATGATGCTTATGAAAAGAACAAACAAGTTCATAGTACAACTGATGAAGGTATCAACTCTGATAAGACCAACGCTGATAAGGAAATTTCTAAAGGCGCAATTGACGATGCAGCTGATATTGCTAAAGATAAAGTCAATCATCTGAAACATGAAGACGGTACCGATTACACTGATGCAGATAAGAATAAGATTAATGAGCAGATTGATAAAGATGCTAAAGATGCCAAGGATAAAATCGATAAAGCTGACAAAGTAACTGATATTGATAATATTCGTGATAACGGTATCCACCAAATCCATCAGGATTGCTCTGACCCAGCTACAATTGATAATATTTTGCATGGTAATAGCAACAATGGTAATAACGGTGGTGGCGGAGTTGTTGCTCCTATTCAACCAGCAAATCCTGCTAAGAAGCCGACTACTACTAACACTTCTGACAAGGATAAACCTAACGGAACCAATGTTGATTTGAGCAATGCTTCAGATGTAACTTTGATGCACAACGCATATCTTTATGATGAAACTGGTAAACGTGCTAACAAGATTACTCTTGGAGCTGGCTCGGTCTTGACTACTTACGGCACTAAGACCATCAACGGTAAGGACTACTACGTTCTTGTAGACAAGGGTGCTAACAACAAGAAATATTATGTTGCTGCTGGTAACATTGTTGCGGCTACTCGCAAACTGAAGCATAACGCATATATTTACAATCAATTTGGCAAACGGGTAAAGAATACTGGTGTATTCAAGAAGGGCAAGCTAGTTAAGACCTTCGGTAATGCTGTCAAGATTCGTGGCAAGAAGTACTTCATCATTGACAAGAACCGCTTCATTAAAGCTGCTAACTTTGCTAAAGGGGTTGTTACTGTAAGCACAGCCAAAGTTGAAGTAGTTCCAACCAGTGCAGTTGCGGAGAAGCCACAAACTGTTGTTGAAAAGACTTTAATGCATAATGCTTATCTGTATGATCAAAATGGTACTCGTGCTAACAAGTTGATCTTCCAAGCAGGTTCTCAAGTTGGAACTGTTGGTAAGAAGACAGTCAACGGCAAGGTTTGTTACGAACTTCCAGATGGTATGTTTATTGCAGCCGGCAATATTGATGCCAAGAAGTTGAAGTTGAAGCACAATGCCTATGTATACAACCAATATGGTCATCGTGCAAATAAGAAAGTGCTGAAGAAACGTAAGCCAGTTAAGACTTATGGTAATTCAGTCAAGATCAACGGCAAGAGATATTTCATTATTTCAAAAGGACGTTTTGTTAAAAAAGCTAACTTTTAAATTGAAATAGCTTAAATAAAGTGTCGCGAATTGTTAAAAACAACAATTCGCGGCACTTTTTTTGCACTTTTTTAAATTTTCTATAAACACAGAGTATATAAATATCATTTTATATAATATTTATTAAAACGATAGATTTAATTTTAAAAAATTAAGCTATTAACGGGTTTGCATAAATAGTTGAATATAGTAAATAATATTTAAAATCATGTATAGTATATATAAATATATGAAGATATAGAGTAATGAAAATATTTCTTATATACATAAAAATATTAAAAATTTCCGTTTTTTTATAAATTATTAATGTTATTTTATATCAGAATAAACCTATTATTTATAGTAAAGTTAAGATATTTTAAAGTTATTTAAAAAAACTAAAGTTTTATTTTTTATCTATATGTTATTTAAGATTAGTTTATAATAAATACTATATTGACAATTATAATGCCTAGCATTAAAATATTGCTATAAATAGTATTTTTGAGAAAGGATTATTTTATGCTAGGTAAAAATAATAATAAAGAAAGAATACGTAAAATGGAAATGCAGGCAAAGCAAGACCACTTCTCAATTCGTAAATTGACAATTGGTGCTGCTTCTGTCTTGCTCGGTTTTACTTTTTTTGGCTTGAATAGTCAGACCGCTAAGGCTGATACTGTTGATCCTGCAAAGGAAGAAATTAATACTAAAACTAATGAGTCTCAGACTGAGCTTGATCAAACAGCAGATAAAGCCCAAACTCCAAGTGAAAACAAGCAAAGTAACTCAACAAAAAAGGATGCAGACTTAACTACATTTTCTGGTCTGAGTTCTTTTTTAAAGAGTACCGATACTGAAAAACCGATCACTTCAGGAAAAGATTCTACAGACAAAACTGAGGATTCCAAGACTGATGATCCAAAAGATAAGGACAAGGATAAGGGTAATACTGTTGACGACAGTTCAAAAACCCCTGATCAGGATCAAAGTAATGCTAAGGATCCATCTAAGACTGATGATGACACAAATCAGGATACTTCAGAAACGAATGATCCTGAAAAAACTGATTCTCAGGATCCTGAATTAGTTGATAAAGATGCAAAAAAAGATGCTACCAGTACAATTGCTGAGGTAAAAAATTGGGACGCTTTTTGTGATGCTTTACTTAGTGCAAATGTGAGCGAAATTCGTATAATGAATGATATTGCTCCCACAAAAGATGGTGGACACGTGTCTATTGGTAGAGTTCCCGGAAGAACGCTGCGCATCATATCCGATGGGGATACGCGACATTTAATTGATTTTAAAGGATACCATCCTGAAATTGTTACGAATAGTTCATTTGACGTAACTTTTGAAAATGTTGCAATGAAAAGTGCAGACTATTATGGCGTATTTGACACTGGTGGGCTAAATAGTAGACAAAATGCCAATATCACATTTAAAAATACGAAATTTGAAGGTTCTCAGCTAATTTATTCTGGTCGAAACACTCACATCTTCTTTCGTGGTGATAATGAAATAAGAACGATTAAAACACCTTATTATGATGGTGGACCATCTGACAGAAACAACCAGCAGTTATTTCAATTCACGGGTTCAAATTGTAGTGTTGAATTTGTAGACGGTACATTCACAGGCTCTACTTTTGGCGGCAGCATGATTGAAATGGAAAGCGATAATGACGTTGTTACGGTTGATCAAGGTGCCATTGTTAATTTGACGCCCTTATTAGAGTATGACGGTTCTCATGGTTCAAATGGTGAATGGGGAAGACCATTTACTGTTATTGCTATTACTGGTAGTGGCACCGTAAACGTTGCGGGTACACTAAATATTAATATGACTGATAACTCAAAGGCAAATCCATATAAAGGAACTCGCAATGACAATAAATGTAGAGCCATATATTTACGGAATTCTAAATCTAGCTTCAATATTGAAACCAATGGTACAGTGAATATTACCACTAATGGTAACATCAGTGACGCAAATGGTGGTGGCTACCTTATTTATGATGGTGGTAATTTTAACATTAAACCTAAGGGTACCTTAAATGTCAAAGGTCAGGACATGGGTGACTATAAAGGAACTTTAGTCTTAGTTAAGGGTAAAGCTGATGTTGAAAACGGTGCTTTTAATATTGTTCTCGGTGGTTCCACCGACATTGATAACCGGCCAAGCGCGGGAAATGGCGCTATTACGTTAGTAGACGTTCAGGGTGGTACTTTAATTGTCAATAACCCCACCTCTCTAATTTTGAATGCGCAGGCTAACAAGAATCCAGATACCAGTATCGTTGGTGAAAATAATATTACTATAACAAACGTACGGCAACAATTCGATCTTACTAATTTAAACATTGGACTTGGCAAACTTACTTTACCGCCATTCCACGTTTTAAATGTTAGAAAAAAACGGGGAGGCACCATTCTTGTAGACAAACTTGAGCTATTGAATGGGAAAACGCAGCTAAATGTTGATAAATTAAATGAATTAAAAGCCAAGATAGCACTTGCTGGTATTGATTTTGCAAAATTACCTCAAGATGTGCAAGAATCTTTAAATGAAACTGCAGCCAGCAATAAAACTTTTGATGATCTCTTTATTGATATTATTCAAAGAGCATTCAACAATAGCAAAAACTTTGGCTATAATAATATTGCCTTTATTCCTGCTAACCCAAGTGGTTTTATGGACATTGACACCAGTAAAGTCACTGTCACTAGAAATGACGATGGTTCAAACACTATTACGGGTGCTGCAGGTAGTGTAATAAATTATAGCCCTGATATAGATGGTCCGGATGATCCTAAAGGCGACCCGAAAAAGTTTAAAAATCCATTTAGTTTGATTATGCCTGTGGCTACTAAGGCTTATATTGTTGCCAATATTGTTGATGATAAAAATAAGAAAACTATCTGGGCAGATGATTCTATAGCAAGTCCGTACCAGAATACGGTTGACGATGCCAAAAATGATACTCATAACCCCTCACTAAATCCTCTGCCAAAATTTTACGCTGCTGTGGTCAATGACGATGGTTCATTTACCATTAATATTCCGGCAGATAAAACCATTAAATTTAATAAAAATTATAGTATTGAGTTGTCTCCGAGTGCTAACTTCATTG
Organism: Lactobacillus sp. W8093; assembly: GCF_016100925.1. Lineage (NCBI taxonomy): Bacteria > Bacillati > Bacillota > Bacilli > Lactobacillales > Lactobacillaceae > Lactobacillus > Lactobacillus sp. W8093. The sequence continues at coordinate 57,004 of NZ_JACFRL010000003.1, forward strand.
GATATGATCCGACTGATACCAGTAAGCCTGTCAGAATAGGTTTGGATATTCTGACATTGAGTGAAGCTCGCGATCAAGCTGCCCAGGCTATTAATGATGCAATTAACACTGCTAAAAATAATAAGCCTAATAATTTGACAGATGAGCAAAATAAAGCATTTAATGACGCGATGACTCAAGCTGCTGCAGCAGCTTCAAAGACCATCAATAGTGCTAACAAGGACACATCTGTTTACTCCTCTGATGCAAATACGATTTCGATTGTAAACAAGCGTCGGGATGCTGCTTTAAAGATTATTGATGATGCGATTAAAGCTGCTAATGGCTCAGCTCAAATTGAAACTAATAAAACTAATGCCATTAATGAGTTGAATAATGAGGCAAGCAAACAATCTGGATATTATCCTTCACAAACTCAGGCAATTAATCAAGCGCGAGATAAGGCAATTGACCAGGTTAAGGCTGCACAAAATAACGATGATGTTGCTAGTGCTAGAGACGAGGGAATAAAGGCAATCGATCAGGTTGCTCTTGACTATAAGGCTTCTATCAAATCTGATCTTAATAAGCAGATTAAACAGGTAAAAACTGATATAGCAGAAACTGCAAAAGATTCTAACTTAAGCGACACTGAAAAAGAAGAGGTTAACAGCTTAGTTGATAGACTTAAGCGTCCAGAAGCAATTGCTGCTGACAAAGGTGACATTGATAAGGATTCTGATGAAAATTCGGTTAAAGGTCACCAAAAAGAAGCTCAAGATACGATTGATGCTCTTAAGAACACTATCAGTGCAATTAAAAAATTGCAAGATGCCGCTAAAGATGAAATTTCTAAGCACAGCGACAAAACGACTGATATTCAAAATTCTTTAAATGATGCTGTACATAAAGTCATCAATGGTGATGATCCTGACGGCACAAAGGGTCTTGAAGCGATCAAACAGGTATATGCAGATCAAGAAGCTGCCAATATTAATAAAGCAGCTGAAGCAGCCAAAAAGAGAGTGCAGAAATCAGGACTTGCAGCAGCAGATCAAGCAGATTACTTAAATGCAATCGATAATGCTGCTAAAATTGCTACTGCTAAACCTGGTGACCCAAGCTATGATGCAAGCAAATCTATTTACGGTACGTCAGATGGTGCGGCTATAAAGCAAAGAGAAGCTATAGCACAGACAGCTTTTGATAAAGCTGCAGCAAAGGCTGAAGTTGCAGGTTTTGCTGTTACTAACCAAAATGATTTATCAGTTAACTCAAATAGCGATATTGCAAAAGAAATTAGTGATGGGTTGGCAAATATTGATAAGGCAGCTGACTCTAGCGCAGTAGCAACTGCAGAAGATACTGCTAAAAAGAATGTGCTTAAAGCAATTTCTAAACAAAAATTAGCTGATGTCGAAGCTGATGTTGAAAATCAAATCAGCAACATTTCCGGCTTGACCGCTCAAAATATTGACGATGCCAAGAAGCAGGCCCAGAAGATTTTAAGCAATAATACCAATCCACTAGGATATACTCAAAGGGTTGATCAAGCTGACTCGCTTACAACAATTGACGGAGCCAGAAATGACGGTATCACTGCTCTGAACAATCTGTTGACTAAGCAGCAAGAGTTAGGTAAGCGTAACAATCAGGTAAGTGACGCTGTTGCACAAATTAGGAAAAAGCAACAAGAAGCAAATGATGCTATTGACAATACGCCAAACCTAAGTGACGAAGATAAAAAGACATACCATGATCAAATTAAGAAGGTTGCTGACGACAGTATTAACGGTTTAAGTAATATTGACACTGCAAAGATAGATGATGCCGTTACAACAGCCAAAGGTAAAATTGACAGTATAGTTGCTGATGCGCAGAATAAGGGCGATAGTGTAATCAAAAAGGCTCGTCAAGAAGCTACTCAGGCAATTGACGATGCGGCAAAGGCTGCCAAGCAAAAGATTGAAAGCATACCTGAGAGTCAACTTAGTCAATCAAACAAGAAACACTATGAAGATTTGATTGATCAAGATGCGCAAGCTGCCAAAGATAAGATTGCTGCTGCTCAAGATGAAGACACTGTTAAATCAGCTACTCAAGATGGTGCAAACAATATTACCAGGGACTTAAACGATGCACAGGTTTCTGCGGCACGTGCTAAAGCAATTTCTGATTTGCAAACTGCCAAGAATAAAGCCAGAAAGACCATATCTGACGCTCATGACAATAATGGCCCGCTTAAAGACAAGGACTGGGAAGACAAATTAAACCAGATTGACAATGCCTATGACCAAGCTGTTCAAGCAGTAACAGGTGACCTTAATGTTTCAGATATTAATGATGATGCTGATAAAGGCAAAAAGAATATTCAAAGCATTGTTGACAGTATCTCGGATGATGAAGCAACAAAAGATTTGGTAGCAAAGCGTGATGATGCTATTAAGAAATTAAGACAGGCTCGCGATAATGCGAATACTCAAATAACTACTGATCCTAATTTAAGTGTTACCGAAAAGAACGATTATTATAACCAAATCTCAAATGCCTTCAATAATGCTCAATCGGCTATTCAGTCAGCGGGTAAAGACGATATCGATGACGCTCTTACAAATGGTACGAGGAAGCTGACTGAAATTCAGGAAGCTGCAAACTTGCAGTCTGCCAAAGATCAAGCTCTAAATGACTTGCTTGCGGAAAGAAGCAAAATTAGAGAGCAAATTGGCAATATGGATCAAGTTACAAGTGATAATAAGAATCAGTTACGTAATAAAGTTGAAGAACAATACAATCAGGCAGTCAAGAACATTAATTCTGCAAGTACATCTTCTATTCAACAAGTTACTCAAGCAGCTCAACAAGGCAAAGCAGCTATTGATGATGTCATCAGCGATCTAAACATTAATAAAGTTATTAACAAGCAAAAACTTGATGAGTATGCTCAAAAAGCTATTGATCGCATTAGCAATGCAACAGATATTACTCAAGCTGTGAAGGATTCCACTATTGCCGGAATTAATGCTGCTCGTGATGAGGCGAAGGCTAATGTCGATAATGCAGAAAAGATCCCAGCTTCTAATCTTGCAGAACAAAATGGTGAACTGGCAATTGATGCGGCTGAAGCAAAAGGTAACGGTCTTGAAGGCTACAAGGAAAGTGCCATTGATCAAATTTCTACTGCCGCAGATGACGCTACTTCCCGTTTGACTGAAATTTATAATGGTCTTAGTGAAAGTGAACAAACAGCTGCTAAGGACGCATTTGATAACGCTATTAATACTATTCAGCAAAGTTCAAACGATGCAATTGATAGTATCAGGAACGCAACTAATAAAGACCAGGTAGAAAAAACTACTAAAGATGCAATAGCTACTATTAACAAGGCAGAAACAAGTGCTGACTTGGCTGCAGCCAAAGCTACCGCAATAACTGCAATTAAAGAAACGGGTGCTAAAGCAAATACCCAACTCACAAACCAAAAAGATAAGGATGCAGTCAAAGCTGTTACCGATCTTGGTGAGAAAGATATAAACTCAGCAAGTGATATTGCAACAGTTAATAAGATTAAAGGCAATACTATCCAAAGCATACAAAATATCCTTGATATTGCTTCTGCTTCTAATGCAGATGAAATAAGAGATCAACGTAATCAAGCAATTGATGAACTTGACCAAGCGCTTAATGGCGGCGGAAATTATGTTGGAGTCACTAATCAAATTGATAGCCTAACTGATCTAAGTAAAGACGAAAAGGATAAGTTTAAGAACCAGGCTCAAGAAGCGCATGACCGTGCTGTAGCCAAGGTTGATGGTGCCACTGCTGACCAGATAGATACGGAAAAGAATACTGGATTAGTGGACATTAACAAGGCACTATCTGATGCTAAATTGCAAGCAGCTAAAAACAAGGCTAAGTCTGACTTGGACCAAGCAGCAATTGATGCTGGTAAAAATGATCCAACTGACCAAGATGCTATTAACAACGAACGTGATAAGGCTAAAGACAAAATAGATCAATCAGATACTATTGACAAAGTTAATAAAGCTAAAGAAGAAGGCCAAAGTGCTATTACGGGTATAGAGCAGACAGGTAAGGATACTCAACTTGCAAATGATAAAGCTGCAGCTAAAAATGATCTAAAAAGTGCTGCGGACAAGCTGCAACAACGGATTGATCAAGATTTAGCCGATAAGAAACTGGGTCAAGACCAATATGATAAGCTGAAAGAAAAAATTGATCAGGCTCGTTCAGATGGTGAAACTAGGATAAACTCGGCCACCGATAGAGGTAGTTTGTCTAATGCCCAGAACCAGAACAAAAATGATCTAAGTCAAATCGGCGCTGAAATTGGTAAAGAAGAATCACTGACAAATGCGTTAACTCAGTTGCAAGATGCCGTCAATAAGGCTTCTGCTGCAGCAGACGAGATCGCTAAGGATGATCAAAATCTGGCTGATCAAATGAGAGATCAGATCAAAGCTGAACGCGATCAAGCTGCGCAAAACATTCAAAGTGCTAAAAATGATGTAAATGATCCTAACAATGCTATGAATCAGGCCGCACAAGATGGGGTTTCAGCAATCACTGGCTTAACTGATCGTTTTGAGGAAAAGAATACTGCCATTAACAAGCTAAAGGATTATGCTGAACAAGCTAAGAGCAGCTTACAAGGTAATAATCTTGATGCTAATGAAATTAGCCAAGGCGAAAAAGATATCAATAACGCTCTGCAAGGCGCTATCAGCAACATATATGGCGCTAAAGATAGTGACAATTTAGATAATATTGAAAAGGCCGGCGAAAAGGCCATCGATCAAGCTAAGTTGCCAAGTGATTTGCTAGCTGAAAAGAACAAGCAGATTGCTGCTATTGATGATTATGTCAAAAGAAAAGATGATATCAGTTCAGTTGCCTCTAGTTTAAGTGATGAGCAAAAGGCTGATTTGCAAAAGCAACTTGATGAAGTTGTGCAAAGTACCAAAGACAAAATTAGCAAAGTTACCTTACCTGAGAATGCAACTGCATCTGACTTGGAGGCAGCAAAGAATAAGCTGTCTAATATCGAAAAAGGTGTTCCAGAAAATAATGAGCCAATTAACTTTGGCCAAGCCGGTGTAGATAAGATCTACGATATAGCTAAGAATAAACAGGATATTTACGAAGCTAAGCAAGATGCTATCAAAGAGCTGCAAGATATTAAGGATGAAGCTGATAAAAAGATTGAAGATTCTGGTTTATCGGCAGCTGATCAAGATACGGAAAAGCAAAAAGTACAGGATATCTTTGACAAGAGTAAGACAGAAATAAATGATATTCCTGTCAAAGGAGAGGATGGTACTACCGATAGAACTGCTGATGAAGTCAAAAACGATGCTCAAGCTATAATTGATAAGGCCAAGAACGGCTACAAAGATCCTTCAACTGGAAAAGATGTTCCTGGTATTTCAAATATTATTGACCAAGCAGATCTTGCCGGAGCCAAAACCCAGGCAGAAGGCCATTTGAAAGACAAGCAGAATCAGGCTCATGATATTATTAATAAGTCGCAGTTAACTGATTCTGAAAAGAAGGAAGCTATTAAGGCTATTGATGATGCTTATGATACTGAAAAAGCAAAAATTGAAGCTATTAAAGATGTTGACAATGTTCCAAAAGATAAAGATCACGTTGGAACTAGCATTGATCAGATTTGGCAAAATTCTTCTGAATGGGTTGTTAAAGATAAGCATGATGCTGTAAATGGCACTAATGGTTTGCAAAATGAATATGACAAATTAACTAGTGAGCAAAAAGCTAATCCAGACTATCAGGACTATATCAATGATATTATTGCTGGTCTTGCCGATATTAATAAAGCTGACAATATTCCGGATATCAGTTCTGCCTACGATAAAGGCATTACAGCTTTGAATAAACTTAAAGCTAAGGAAGAAATTAAAAATGCTGCTGACAAGGCAAAAACTGAGATTAAGAATAATAAAGATTTAGACGATAAAACTAAGCAAGATTATATTGATAAAGTTGATCAGCACGTTACAGAAAGTAATAAAGCAGTTGATCAAGTTAATGCACCTAGTGATGATCCAGCCGGTAAGAAGACTAATATTGATAAAGTAGTTGACACAGCTAAAAACGATATCCAAGTTGAGGTTAACAAGACAAATCAAATTAGCAAAGACAAGGCTGATCAGGAAATTGCTGATAAAGCAAAAGAGGCTATCGATAAGATTCATAAAGAATTTGGAGAAGATGCTGATACTTCTTCAATCCAAAATGCTTTTGATAAAAACAAACACACTGAAGGCAATTCTTATGATGAGATTCAAAAGAATAAACTGGAAGCGGAAAAGGAAATTGCCAAAGGTGCCGTTGATGATGCTGCTAAGAACGCTAAAAAGGATGTTGACAATAATAAGGGCAAACACCAAGATGGCACTGACTTAACTGACGGTGAAAAACAAAAGGTTAAGGATGAGATCGACCGTCAAAAAGATAATGCCAAAGATAAAATTGATCAATCAAATAGCAGTGATGATGTAGACAAGCACCGTGATGACGGGATAGATACTATTCATCAAGATAGTTCTGATCCGACAACAATTGATAAGGTTATTCAAAGCGGAAATAATAATGGTAGTGGTTCAGGTACTGGCGGTGGTTCTGCAGTAACTCCTGTAACTGATCCAAATAAGAAACCTGACGATAATGCCAACAACAATAAAGATGACGGTAAGAATAATGGTTCAGATGTTGATTTAAACAATTCTTCTGCAGTCGAATTGCTGCATAATGCCTACCTGTACGATGAAACTGGCAAACGGGCTAACCGGATTACTCTAGGTGTTGGTTCAATCCTGACTATCTATGGCACTAAGACGATAAATGGTAAGGAATACTACGTCTTAGTTGATCAAGGTGCCAAGAATAAGATGTACTATGTTGCTGTAGGCAATGCACAGGCTACTAAGCAAAAATTGACTCACAATGCGTATGTTTATAACCAGCTGGGCAAGCGGGTTAAGAAGGCAGGCGTTTACAAGAAGGGTCAGACGCTGAATACTTACGGCGATGCCGTTAAGATCCGCGGTAAGAGATACTTTACTATTGGCAAGAACCGTTTTGTCAAAGCAGCAAATGTTAAGTTGTTAACTGCTGCAAAATCAGCAAACGAAGAAGTTACGCCAACAAATGTCAATACTGTTGAGAAACCTGTTCAAACAGTTGCTAAGAGCTTAAAGCATAATGCTTACCTCTATAATGAAAGCGGCAAACGTGCGAATAAGCTGATCTTTACCGCAGGTTCCGTAGTTGAGACTACTGGCAAAAAGAAGATCAATGGTCGGACATACTATGCTTTACCTGATGGATTATATATAGCCAGTGGCAATATTGATGCCAAGAAGTTAAAGTTGAAGCATAATGCTTACACATACAACAAGTATGGTCATCGCGTAGGTAAGACAGTGCTAAAGAAACGTAAGTCAGTTAAAACTTATGGTAATTCAGTTAAAATTGGTCATAAAAAGTACTACACGTTAAGTAAAGGGAGGTTCGTTAAGAAAGCAAACTTTTAAATAACTAGAGTTTTAAAACATAAAGCTTAAATATCATGAAAGAAGTGTCACATTTGTGGCACTTCTTTTGTATTTGCGAATCAAAGATAATAAAAATCTTAATAAGGACTACAATTAGTTATTTTTAAAAGAGACGTGGTTTCCTCTTTTTCTGTAAAATCTAGTTAAAAAGCGTATAAGTCAAACAGACAAAAATGATATAAACAAGTCAGAAAAAATTATGTTTACCTAATTAATCGTGTTAAATAAATCACAAGCATATTCATGTATACACAGCAAAACAGTATTTTGTATATTATATATGAATATTATTTCTTAACTAAATTGAGCTTATAAATCATATATAAAGTGTGTATAATCAAATTTAATTATTGTTATTTTAATCAAAAATATGTTTATAAAACTGCATTGAATCATAAAATATAGTTATTTAATAAACCAAAACTTTAAATTTAATTACCTATTTTAGTGCATAATAATGTTACTAAATTGACAGTAAAAATAATAGGACTTAAAATTAATATGTAATCATAATTTTGAGAAAGGATTATTATGCTAGGTAAAAATAATAATAAGGAAAGAATACGTAAAATGGAAATGCAGGCAAAGCAAGACCACTTCTCAATTCGTAAATTGACCATTGGTGCTGCTTCTGTCTTGCTTGGTTTTACTTTCTTTGGCTTAAGCAATCAAACAGTTAAAGCTGATACAGTTGATCCGGCAAATGAAGAAGTAAATTCTCAAAAAAATGAGAATGAAACAACTAAAACAGAACAAACAAAGGGTACCTCAAAAACTGTAACTACAGAAAAGCAGTCAAGTCAAGATAATACAAAGCACGATTTAAGCACTTTTTCTGGTTTAAGTTCGTTTTTAAAAGATAGTGACTCAAAAGCTAGTCACAGTTTTTCAACTGGTCAGGAAAAATCAGAAAAGACAACCTCTGAGCCAACAAATAGCTCGGAACAACAGTCTAGTCAGGATCAACAAGCCAATGATGTTTCATCCCCTAAAGGAGATACAACAAAGCCTGTTGATTCAACTGATGTAGTAGCGGAAGATTCAAATGCTGCTGAAAACACAGAAATAAATACTAGGGATGTTGGTGTAGCACAGGTCCATAACTTTACTGAACTTATAGCTGCATTTCAGAACGAATCTATTTCAGAAATTGACGTCATGAACGATATTACTGACGGACCAGAGAATGGATCACAAGCATACTACTTCTATGGCAGGAAAATGCTGATTAAATCCGCCGGCAATGGTAATACCAGATTCAAGGTGGATTTGAAAGGTAACCACCTCCAATTAAATAGTGGAAGTACGCAGGATTTAGATATAATTTACGATAACCTTGATTTATGGAGTGCCGATATCTGGGGCGTCATCATGACTGATGATTACAACAAGGACGGGCATTTTTCAAAAGTAACGTTTAATAATGTTAATTTCCATGGTTCGCAAATGGTTCACTGTGGTAACAATACTAAAATTTACTTTACAGGAACTAACTATGGTGAAGTGACTCATACACCATATCCTGGCATTACAATCTCAAGTGGTGATGTTCAACAACTATTTGAATTTACAGGTTCAAACAACTCAATTGATTTTAGCGGTACTTTTACCGGTAAAACCGTCGGTGGTAACGTATTAGAAATGGCTGGGAGCAACAATGTTGTTAATATTGCCAAGGATGCCAAGGTAACACTTGCTCCTCGAATCTATGTTCCTAATAATAACTTAGGCTCTAACGCTGCTGAACATACTGGGCTTCCTTTGGCCATCGCCATGTTAGGTAATAATGAAGCCGTCAACGTTGATGGTGAGCTGAATATTATTACTGGTAGCGATCACTATAGTGGCACAAATGACAACGATCAATCCAGTGCAATCCTGATCAATGATGGCAACTCTGTTTTTAATATTAATAGTGATGCGAAAGTCAATATTACTACTAACGGTGATATAGCTAATAACTGGGGCAATAGAAACCTGATTTATGATGGTGGTAATTTTAACATTTTACCAGGAGGATCGTTAAACATTAACGGTTCAAATATGGGCGACTATTCTGGCACGTTAGTTCTTATTAAGGGTACGGCTAATATAGAAAACGGTGGTTTCAATATCGTTCTTGGAAAGCTAGGTCCAAATGGTAGATACGTAGATGGCGGTAATGGCCAAATACTTTTGGTAGATGTGCAAGGCGGGAAGTTATTTGTTAATAATCCTACCTCATTAATTTTGAATGTCCAGGGCAATACCAATCCTGCTACGAGTATTATCGGCACAATGCCGATTACCTTAACAAATGTGCGGCAGCAGTTTGATTTGAGCTCAACACAAACTGGGGTTGGTAAAGTAACATTGCCACCATTTCACGTTTTAACTGTTAGGAAAACTGACAATACAATTGCAGTTGATAATATTGAGTTGCTTAATGGTCAAGAAAAGCTAACTGCAGATAAATTAGCAGAAATTAAAGCACAGGCAGCCAAAGCTCATATTTCACTTGATAAATTGCCGGCTGATGTTCAAAATTCGTTGACTGATGGTATTAAGAACGGCTGGACTTACGATCAAATCTTTTCGGATATTATTCAAAAAGCATTCAACAATAGCAATAATTTTGGCTATAACAACATTAGTTTTATTCCAGCCAATCCGAGTGGTTTTTTGGATATTGATCCTGGTAAGGTACAGATAACCAGAAATTCTGATGGTTCACAAACAATTTCCGGTGAACCAGGCAGCGTAATTAATTATAATTCTACTGTTGATGGTCCGGATTCAGATCCAGAAAATTTGAAAAACCCATTTAGTTTGATTCTCCCAGTTGCGACTAAAGCATATATTATGGCTAATTTAATCGATAGTATGGGAGTAAAAACTGCGTGGACACCAAAGGATCAAAATGGCAAGAATTTAATTGACAACCCATATTCGCAAACAAAAGACACCATAAGAGATTCAAGCAACAGTTCTTTGAACCCTTTACCAACACAATTTGCAGCAATTGTAAATGATGATGGTTCATTTAGTTTTAATATTCCAGCCGATCAAACGATTAAGTTTGATAAAGGCTACTCTGTAGAATTAACTCCAAATGCAAACTTTGTTAGCTACGATCCGTCTAGTGTAGCTGCAGGACGTCGCCCAATAATTAAAAACTTGGATATTCTAACTTTATCAGATGCTCAAGATCAAGCTGCAAAGGCAATTAGTGATGCGATAAGTGATGCGAAAATTCATAGACCTAATAATCTATCTGATGCTCAAGTTAAAGACTTTAATGAACAGTTAGATAAAGTTGCGTCTGCTGCATCCAAAACAGTTGATACTAATAACGAAAAAACTTCAGTTTATGCTTCAAGTGCAAATACTTTAACAGAAGTTAACAATCGTAAGAATGCTGCCCTTGATGCAATTAAGAATATCGTGAGTCAGGTGCAAAATTCTTCCACTATCGAGGCGTCTCGCGATAGCGCAATAACTAATTTAAATAATGAAGCCACATTGCAGTCAAAGAGATTTCCTACAATGATAGATGCAATTAATGCTGCACGTGATAAAGCAATTAATACTATCAAAGGTATTCAAGCTGATAAAGGTATTACTGAGGCAATGAAGAATGGTATTAATGCAATTGATCAGGCAGCTTATGGCTATAAAAAGAGTATTGAAACTGATCTTAAGCAAAAAATTGATCAAGTCTATGTTGATGCTCACAAGCTTGCAAATGATCCTAACTTAAGTCAAGAAGAGAAGGATGAAGTAGTTAATTTACCGACTCGTCTGGCTCGTGCTCAGGCTATCGCTCAACCAGAAGGCGATATTGAAAAAGATCTTGACCAAGTATCAGTAGATGGGCACCAAAAAGAAGCTCAAGATATAATTGATAAAGTTAACAAAACAATTCAAGCACTAAAAGATTTACAGGCTGTTGCTCAAGATGAAATTAACAACCATGCCGATAAGACTGCAGAAATAAGGGATTCTTATAATAAAGCAGTTCACAATATTATCACTGGTGATGATCCCGATGGTTCCAAGGGTAAGGAGTCTATTAAAGATATAAATGCTGATCAAGAAGCAAGTAAAATTAATGCTGCAGCGGCGGCTGCCAAACAGCGAGTGCAGAATTCAGGCATTAGCTTAGATCAACAGACTCCTTTATTAGATGCAATTGATCAAGCAGCAGAAGTGGCAACTGCTAAACCAGGAAGTTCTAAATATGATGAGCAAAAGTCAATTTACGGAACATCTGATAACACTGCGATCCAACAAAGAGAAACAGCAACACAAACTATTTTTGATCAAAATGCCGCAAAAGCTGAAATCATGGGATATGCAAATGCTAATGAAAATTCGCTAGGCGTTCCTTCAAACTCTGAAATAGAAAAAACAGTAAGTGATGGTTTGACTAATATTGATAAAGCCAGCGATTCTGCTGCTGTTTCGACAACTGAGGAGTCAACTAAGCGGTCAATTTTAAGACAGCTTTCTAAGATTAAACTTGCTAAAGTAGAAAGCGATATTGAAACCCAACTGCGTAGTTTGCCGGGCTTGTCAGCAAATGATATTGACGATAGCGTGGCAAATGTACAGAAATTGCTCAATAATTCAAACACTCCTCTTGGTTATAATCAACGCATTGATCAGGCAGACAGCTTAACTGCAATTGATTCAGCGCGTAATGATGGTATTGATGCCTTAAACAACTTACTGGCTTCAGCTAAAGCTAATGGTGAGCGTAACAATTCTTTGGCTGATGCTATCAAGCAGATCAGACAAGCGCAAACAAACGCTAATAATCAAATCGATCAGACAAGCAATCTGACTGATGAACAAAAGAAAGCATATCATGATCAAATCAGCAAGGTAGTTAACGACAATATCGATACTTTAAACAAGGTCGATAGTTCTAAAATCGCTGAGACAGTCACTAACGCTAAAAACAGTATAGATAATATTGTAAGCGATGCACAGGGTACTGCCAATAAAGAGGTAGAAGAAGCTAGAACAAATGCTGCTCAAGACATTGATACAGCTGTTAATGATGCAAAAGCTAAAATTGAAAGCATTGATGATAGTCAACTCAGTCCTTCAAATAAGAAGTATTATGAAGACCAAATTGATCAAGATGCCCAGGCTGCAAAGGCTAAAATTGCTTCGTCTCAAAATGTTTCTGATATCATTTCGGCAAAGCAAGAAGGTCAAAACAATATTCTTAAAGATTTAGGTGCTGCTCAAATCACAGCCACTAAGGCGCAAGCAATTAGTAAACTGCAACAGGCCAAGGCTAATGCCAAAAATACTCTTGCAAATTCTCATCTTGATCCGGCAATAGTTCAAGCAAAACAGGACCAAATTGATGCGGGTTATGATCAAGCAATCCAGGCGATCACTAATGACCATACAGTAACTGATATTAACACTGATGCTCAAACAGGAATTGATGCCATTAATTCTGTTATTAATTCTCTTTCTCCTGATCTCGAAGCTCAGGCCTTAGAACAACAGCGTCAAACTGCAATTGGAAAATTAAAAGATGCGCGTGATTCTGCAAGCAGTCAGATTACTAATGATCCTAATTTAGGAGTAACCGAAAAGAATGACTACTATAATCAGATTACCAATGCCTTCAATCAGGCTCAAACTGCTATTCAAGGTGCAGGTAAAGATGATATAGATGCAGCATTAACTAAAGGTAAAAACGATTTAGCAAACATTCAAACTGCAGCAAACTTGCAGTCTGCAAAAGACCAGGCTTTAGCAGCTCTAATGGATGAGCGTAATAAAGTAAAAGAGCAGATTGGCAATATGGATCAGATTACCAGTGCCAACAAAGCAGAATTACGTGCAAAAGTAGATGCTACTTATGATATTGGTGTTAATGGAATTAATGATAAAAACACCACTACCAATGAGCAACTTAATAAAATTGTCCAAAATGGTAAGTCATCAATTGATGATGTGATTAGTGACGTAAATGTTAATAAGATCCTTAATAAACAAAAGCTTGATGATTATGCTCAAAAGGCGATTGACCAAATTAATAATTCGTCAGACATTACCAATGATGTCAAGACAACAACTGTTAATAACATTACATCTGTACGCGATAATGCAAAATCAATAATTGATTCTACAAATGCTGTCTCTGATGCTAATATAGCTGAGAAAAAGGGCGAATCAGCTATTGATGCTGCAGAAGCTGCAGGTAATGGTTTTAATACATCTAAAACTGATACTAAAAATAGTATTGCCAATGCTGCTACCAGTGCCAAGAATCGTTTAAGTGACATTTATAGCAAATTGTCTGATGACCAAAGAAATAAAGTAAAAAAGCAATTTGATGATGCAATTAGTCAGCTTGAGTCAATCCCAACGGATGCAAATAGTAAAATTGACGCAGCCACAAATAAAGAACAACTAACTGGAATTTATCAAGATGCATTAAATAAAATTAATAACATTGAATCTGCTGCCAAGTTAGCTAGTGATAAAGTTGTTGCCACCGATTTGATTAAAAATACAGCATACGCGGCTCGAGCTAAACTAAATGATTCACGAGACCAAAATGCAGTTTTTGCAGTGGCTGATTTAGGCATTAATGATATTGGCGCGGCCAATGACAGCGCTACAGTTGAGAAAATCAAAAATAATACCTTACAGGGAATTAGTAACGTAGTTGCTAATGCAAGTAAGAGTGATGCAGAGGATATCCGTAAGCAAAGAGATCAAGCAATTAAAGAACTTGATAAAGCTCTTGGAAAAGGCTCAAGTGATACCGGTGTTCTACCAGAAATAAATGGTTTAAGTGATTTAACCTCTGATCAGCTGGCTAAGTTTAAACAACAAGCACAAGATGCTTATAATCATGCTGTTGCAAACGTCAGTGGCGCTCTATCTGAAAATATTGATACAGAAAAGAATACCGGTCTAAGCAACATTTACCAGGCTTTGGCTGATGCTAAACTGCAAGCAGATAAAAATAAGGCAAAATCTGCTTTAGATGATAAAGCCCAAACTTCAATTGCTAAAGACGCTAAAGACACATCTACAATTGAAAGCGAGCGGGATAAGGCAAAAGCAAATATTGATAAAGCTAAAAATCAAGATGATGTGCAAAAGGCTCAAGATGAGGGTAATAAAGCAATTGAAGCAATTGTTGATACAGCTAATGATGAGAACATTACTAACGCTAAGACTTCTGCTAAAAATGATTTTGATAATTCAACTAATAAATTACAACAGCAAATTGATCAAGACTTGGCTGATAAAAAATTAGGTCAAGACCAATATAATGATTTGAAGAATAAAATTGATCAAATTCGTCAGTCAGGTGAAACTAGAATCAACTCTGCTACCAACCAGGATCAATTATCTGATGCTAAAGGTCAGAATAATGCTGATTTGAATAAAGTTAATAATGAAATCATCAAAGCAGAATCTGTCAATAATGCGTTGACTAAGTTGCAAGATGCAGTTAACAAGGCAAACGAAGCTGCAGATAAGATTGCTAAAGATAATCCTAGTTTGGCAGATCAGATGAGAGATCGCATTAAGTCAGAACGTGATAAAGCTGCTCAAAATATTCAAGCTGCTCAAAACAATGCGACTGATGCAAATAGTGCAATGAATCAAGCAGCGCAAGCTGGTAATGATGCAATTACTGGCTTAACTCAGCGATTCGAAGAAAAGAACAAGCAAATTAATACTCTGAAAGAATATGCTGAAGCTGCTAAGGCAAAATTACCAAGTTCAGGACTTGATCCAACAGAAATAAGTCAAAATGAAGCTGCAATAAATAACGCAATGCAAAAAGGTGTTAGCGACTTATATGGTGCTGATGATAATGCAGACTTAGGTCAAGTTGAAAAAGCTGGTGAAGCCGCTATAGATCAAGCAGGTATTCCAGCCAATTTACTAAGTGAAAAGAATAAGCAAATTGCGGCTATTGATAAGTATGTCAAAGATAAGGGCAGTATTAGCCAAGTTGCCAGCGATTTAACTGATCAGCAAAAGGCGGATTTACAGGATCAACTTAATCAGCTGGTTCAAAAGACCAAGGATGAAATTAGTAAAGTTGCTTTACCAAGCAGTCCGACAACAACAGATCTCGAAAATGCTAAACAAAAATTGCAAAATATTGAAAAGGGGCTCGATAGCGAAGGACACCCAATCAATTTAGGTGAAACTGGAATTAACCAGCTTTATCAAACTGCCCAAGATAAAGAAAAAATATATCAAATTAAGCAAAATGCTATTAATAATCTTCTTGAGCAAAAAGCAGAAGCTGATAAAAAGCTTGAAGATTCTGGTTTAGTAAACTCTGATTTACAAAAACAAAAGCAGAAGATTCAGGATATTTACGATCAGAGCAAAGCAAAGATTAACGCAGTTCCAACAATAGATAAGAACGGAAATGAACGTTCTACAGATGACGTCAAAAAGGACGTTGACCAGATTGTCAACAATGCAACTCAAGGATATTCTGATAATAATTCCGGCAGTCATATTCCTGGCTTTGCTGATGTCGAAAAAGATACTGATCTTGCTGCTGCCAAAGCAAGGGCAGAGGATATTTTACAAAGAAAATATGCAACAACTCACAATATTATTGGCTCATCTCAACTAACTGCTGCTCAAAAGAAAACATTAAACAAGATAGTTGATGATTTATATGCAACTGAAAAAGCAAGCATAGAGCAGCAAACTGATATCAACAAAATTCCGACTGACGAAAATCAAATTGGTTCTAAGCTAACTGATACTTATCAAAATACTTCTGAATGGTTTGATTATAATCAAGCTAATGCCTTAAAGGGTGCTGGAAATGAAGTAACAGGTTTAGAAGCCGGATACAATGGGCTAACAAAAGAACAAAAAGCCAATCCTGATTATCAAAGGAATATTCAGGCTATACGTGAAGCAATTGATGCAATTAAGCATTCAACAAATATTGGCTCTACAACCCAATCGTATAGCAAAGGAATCAATGCTTATAATGAGCTAATGGCCAAAGAACAAGTTAATGATATGTTTAATAAAGCAAAGGACACGCTTAATGATATAGATAGTCTACTTCCTGAGGATAGAGATCATTTCAAAAATAGACTTGATGGCATACACGGAAGTATCAACACTGTGCTTACTCAGGATGCTCAAGCTGATGCATCTTATGAAAATATTGCCAATCAGATGAACCATGATATTGACATGACAAGACAAGCAATTGATCAGTTAATGCAGCAAGCATTGTACACAGTTAAGAGTTCTGCCAATAGGGATATTGAGGCTGAGTACAAAGGTGCAGTTGCTCAGAACCAAAAATACTTTGGTGAGTCTGCATGGATTTATGCAACTAACAGTGAGCATGATAAATATAAATATATATCTGGTAATTCTTACGATGAAGTTTCGAATAATAGACTAACTGGAATACGGGAAATTGCCAAAGCTGCTGTTTCTGATGCTGCTACTAATGCTAAGAAGAAAATTGATAATAACAAAGTAAAGCATGAGAATGGTGATAATTATACTAATGATGAAAAAGCTGTGATTAAGACTGAAATCGACCGCATTTTAGCTGATGCTCAGGAAAAGATTAATCAAAATAATACTCTAACTGATATTGACGGCAAGCGTGACGATGGTATTGAGACGATTAATAAGGCTTCATCGGATTCAACTGTCATTGATAAAATTATTAAAGATAGTGCCAACAATAACAACAATGGCAATAATAACTCTAACAACGATGGAGGCAATTCTACTTCTAACAGTAATGGTAATACGACTTCCAACCCTGTAAATCCACCTAAGCAGCCAACTACTGATAAAGAAAATGGAACAAATGGTGCGCCAAATGACTTAGGTGAAAGCACTAATGTGACTTTAATGCACAATGCTTATCTTTATGACGAAGATGGTAAACGCGCAAACAAGGTTACTTTAGGAGCTGGCTCTACAGTTATCACTTATGGTACCAAGACAATTAATGGTAAAGAATACTACGTTCTAGTTGATCAAGGTGCTAACAATAAGAAATATTATGTTGCTGCAACTAATGGTCAAGCTACTACCCAAAAAGTTAAGCATAATTCTTATGTATATAATCAAGTGGGTAAGAGAGTTAAGAAGTCTGGAGTGTTCAAGAAAGGTAAAACAGTTAACACTTACGGTGCAGCAGTCAAAATTCGCGGTAAGAAATACTTTACTATTGGTAAAAATCGCTATATCAAAGCTGCTAACGTTGCACCAGTCACGGCAGCCCAAACTGCTAAGGAAGAAGTGACAGCAACAAGTAGCAATACTGATACTCCAACAACTACTGTAGTCAAAAAGTTAATGCACAATGCTTATCTCTATGATGAAAACGGCAAACGTGCCAACAAGTTAATCATTAATTCTGGTTCAGAAATAGAAACTATTGGCAAAAAGACGGTTAAGGGCAAAACATATTATGCCTTAGCAGATGGTCTACTGATAGATAGTGGCAATGTTGACGCTAAGAAATTAAAACTGAAACATAATGCTTATATCTATAGCAAGTATGGTCATCGTTTAGGTAAAAAAGTTTTGAAGAAACATAAAGTTGTAAAAACTTATGGTAATCCAGTTAAAATCGGTCATAAGAAATTTTATGTTGTAGCTAGTGGTAAATATGTGAAGAAGGCAAACTTTTAGGCAATTAATCTTTAAGATTGACTAGTTGCTAAAACCACAAAATACTCCAAATTTAAGGTAAATTTGGGGTATTTTTGCGTCTGGACTTTTTATTAAAACACTATTCTAGCTAATTACTGCTAAAAAAGGTTTGCAGCTTTAAGCTGCTAGTTGCTTTAACATAAATAATTGGATATTACAGCGCTTTGCTTTCTGGCAGTAATTCCAGACAAGTAATTTTAGTTTAATAGCAGGAAAAGTAACGGATAATAAATAGCCACTGAAATTTTAAAAGAAAGTCTTAGTTATTAAGTATGTGACTGTTGATTTGCTATAGTTTTAATGCCGGCAAAATGATCATAACAAAAGAAGTTACATTTCCAGACTAAAATTAGCACTTCCAGGGTTAGAATCAAGCGAAAATTATTTTGATGACCAGTCAGAGTAGAAATTAAAGGTCATCATTTCGTGTCTGTTAACGAAGTGATCAAGTCGCAAAATCACCTATTTAAAAAAGTTATTTCAGTTTATTTAAATGATATTACTCCCAAGTTTTGGCCAGATTTGGGAGTATTTTTGTGGGCCAAAATTTACTACTAATTTAAATAACATAGTTAAAAATAATAAATAAATAAGTTATAACTAAAAATAATTTGTATGTGTTATTTAATATACGAAAACACACTAGATAAATTTGTATCACAAATGTAATAAAAAACATTTTTAAACTAATTTACAAAATATTTTTTCCTTTAATCACTTTTAGTTATTTTTATTTAATTGGCTTAAATGTTAGTAAAATAGTAACTTGTAAAAATAATAAAGTTATTTTTAATCAGAATTAACAATTTTTAAAAATAACGGTTATTTATAGCTTAACACCTATTGCTAAATACTATATTGACAATTAATAACGCTAGTTATAAAATTCAAAGTGTATTTTTAATTCAAGAAAGGACAACTTATGTTAGGGAAAAATAACTTTAAAGAACGACTAAGAAAAATGGAAATGCAACAAAAGCAAGACCGCTTTTCAATTCGCAAATTGACGATCGGTGCCGCTTCTGTTTTGTTAGGATTCACTTTTCTAGGTTTGGGTAGTCAAACGGTTAAAGCCGATACTGATCCATCAACCCAACAAGTCGATAGTAAAACTGAAACCAAGTCATCCGAGTCTGATTTGAGTAATGCTGCAACAGAAAATAATAAGGCTGCTTCTCAATCAACTCAGGATGATAAACAAACCAAAAAGACCGAAAAAGAGCCAAAATTATCTACTTTTTCAGGCTTATCTTCATTTTTGAAGAGTAGTGATGAAGACTCGAAATCTGTCAGCAAGACAAAAACCACAAAAGAGCAGACAAAGAAAGATAGTAAAGAATCCGATCAATCTACTGCTGTTAAGCAGCCAGATACTGAGGCAAATGATGCAAATGCAGTCACACCGGGAAAAACTGATTCAACTGGTAAAGACACTAACACTGATATTACCTCAGGAGACAACACAGCCAGTGATGGCAAATTGCCAGAAGATTCACAGGCAAATGTGATTAAGCCGGGTGATGATACTAGCAATAATGATGAGCAAAATAACAGCACGGATAAAATTGCGCCTGCTAAAAATAAAAATCCATTAGTCAAGGATGCTGGCGATGGTTTTTCTTATCAGGTTTATAACTGGAAAGATTTTCAAGATGCGCTTAACAATATAAATATCACTGAAATTATTTTAATGAATGATGTTAGCGCAGATCCTAATAATGGCAATAATAGATTTAATGTTCCTGGGCGTACTCTCTTAATTAGATCAAACGGAGATGCCAAATATAAACTTGATTTCACTGGCTATTCACCTAGACAAAGCCGTGGTACAAATGCAGATATTACTTATCAAAGTCTTAATATGCGCAGTGGGGACTATTACGGTGTTTGGGATACCGAATATGTAAGTGATAATTATCATGCCAACATTATGTTTAAGGATTGCTCGTTTGAAGGGTCGCAATTAATCTATGCTGGTAGCAATACTCACATCTTTTTTACCGGAAATAATGACGTTCATACTGCAAAATGGCCCAACCGTAGTGATCAACAAATGTTTGAGTTTACTGGTGGTAAGGAAAATGACAGCATAGAATTCTTGGATGGTGAATTTGTCGGTTCAACGTACGGTGGCACTATAATCGAAATGAAGAGTAAGACTAACACTGTTAAAATTAACAGAGGTGCAACCGTAACACTTAATCCCGTGCAAGACTTTGATGAAAACAGAAGCACTGGTGAGGGGGGCAAACCTTTTAGCGCCATTTACATGGAAAGCGGCGGAATTGTTCAAGTTGGTGGCGTCTTGAATATTAATATTGGCCTAAATAAAGTGAGACCTTATAAGGGCACAAGAGATGCCGGTAAAGCCAGGGCTGTTTATTTAAAAGATTCTGGTTCAACATTTAACATTTTACAGAATGGCCAAGTCAATATTAATACGAATGGTAATATTACTGACGCTGCTTCAGGAAATCTATTTTATGATAACGGTAATTTGAACATTAGTCCTAATGGCGAATTAAATATTCTGGGTAGTAACATGGGTGATTACTCAGGCACACTAGTTTATGTTACTGGCTCTGCTGATGTTGAAAATGGTGCCTTTAATATCAGATTAGGCGATGATCCAGGCACAGGAGCAATTAAACTACTTGATGTTCAAGGTGGAACTTTAAAAATTAACAACCCGACATTATTTATTTTGGATTCTCATAATAATAAAAACACTGCAACCAGCATTATTGGCAATAACAAGATCACAATTACTAATGTTCGCCAGCAGCTGCAAACTAACTCTGGCAGCAGATTCACATTGCCGCCTTTGCATGTTTTACAACTGCAGAAATCAGCGAAGGGTATTTCTGTAAATACTATCGAAATGCTTGATGGCAATAAGACTTTGACTCAAGAGCAGTTAGATGAAATTAAGAACGATCCTGCCATTAAAGATATTATTAACGACAGAAAATTTGGTTCTTTCTTAACTGCTGCTGAAGCTGCTGTTAAGAATCCAGAATCTAATAGATTAGATGATATTATCAAAAATGCTTTAGAAAATGCTCTCAGCAGTTCAGATTCTGACAGCTATAATAACGTGACCTTTGTTCCTGCTAACCCAAGTGGATTCTTGGATATTGATGATGATAATTTACAAGTTATCAAGAATAACGATGGTTCTAGGACTATCAAAGGCAAAGTTAAGAACTACACCGAAGCAGAAGATGGTCCAAGTAATGATAATGCCTTTTATAAGTACTTCCCTAAGGGTACTAAGGGTTATGTAATTATTAGATACATTAGCAGCAATGCTAAATATAACCAGGTTATTCAGGAAGATAAAAATCTGAAGCCTTATGCCAATACTAATGATACATACCGTGGCAATATTATTGACCGGGTTCCGGAACTGCCTAAGGTCTTTACTTCCGCAATTAACCCAGACGGTACTTTTGCAGTAACAATACCTGCTGATATTACCCTAAATATGAATAAGGGTGATAAAGTTGAAATAACACCTAACGCCAATTTCGTTGAATACAGTCCAGAAGTTGTCGCAGTAGGTTCTCGTCCGATAGTTAAGAGTATAGATATCCTTACTTTATCAGAAGCTCAAGACGACGCTGCTACTACGATTAGAAACGCGGTAAAAGATGCCGAAAGCAAGAAGCCAACTAATTTAAAAGAAAGCCAATCACAGGCCTTTGAAGATGAACTGGCTAAAGCACTGGCAATGGCAGATTCAGTCACTGAATCTAATAAAGACACAACAGTTTATGGTGCAGATACAATTGCTGAAGTCAACAGACGTAGAGGAGCGGCTCTTGATCTTGTGAATAAAGCTTTGCAAATTGCTAATGAAGAATCAGCAGAGCAAGATAAATTAGCTTCAGCCAAAGAAGCTGCTAAACAAGCACTTGAAAATGAACTTAATGGTAACGGTACTTCCGGGATGCCGGGTGTAGTTAACCAAATTGCTGATTTAGCAAACAGTGGTTTAACTCAGGACAACGTTAAGATATATCAAGATCAGGCTCAAAAAGCATACGATGCTGCAAAGAAAGCTATTGATGACTGTGACAGTTTTGATGAAATCACTAAAGCGCAAGCTAAGGGTGTAGCAGACATTGATCAAGCTTTGACAGATGCTAAAACACAACAACTTATTGATAAAGCTGCAAGTGACTTAAAGACTGCTAAAGAAGACGCTTTGAAGGAATTAGCAGCTGAAAAGGCAACTGTTGAAGATAACATCGCTAATTTAAAGAATATCAGTACTGAAGCTAAAACTGCATTTAATAAGGAAGTTGAAGCTTACTATCAAGACGCTGTTGACAAAGTTAATAACCCGTCACCAGCAAGCGTTGAACAAGTAGACATTGAGAAGAACACTGGGATTATAAACATTGACAGTGTTTGGAACAAAGCTGCAGCACTGGATAAGGAAATTGTTTTTGACCAGAAAAAACTTGATGAATACGCCCAAGCTGCAGCAGACCGCATCAATAAGACGGACATGTCTGAGGAAGACAAGCAAAAAGCAATAACCGATATTAACAAGGCGCGTGATGATGCCAAGATAAATGTGGGCAAACAATTAACGGCTGAAGATGCAGATAAGGTTGCAGATGATGGCGAAAAGGCGATAAAAGCAGTTGAAGACAACGCAAATGCAGCCAACATTGAAGCTATTAAAACTTCTAACATTGCTAACGTTAACGCTGCTGCTGATAGCGCAATTGACCGTGTGAATAAAGCTTATAATAGTTTGACAGAAGCTGGTCAGCAGGAAAAAGCTGCTGCCGATAAAGCGGCTGCAATTTTAGCTATTAATCAGGCTAAAGCCGCAGCCACCGAAACGATTAACGCTGCTACAACCAAAGATGCAATCATCAATGCCTTTAATGCTGCTAAAAACAAGTTTGACAATGCGGCAACTACAGCTGAAGTTGCTTTTGCCAAAATAGCAGCTATTGATGCCGTCAAAAAAGAAGCAGACAATGTCAAGCCGAATTTAAGTGCAGCTGATCAACAGACAGTTGATGGTATCGTAGCAAAAGCTAATAGCGATTTCCAAAAAGCGACAACAGTCGACAAGGTCAACAGCATTAAAGATCAGGCAATTAAAGATATTGCTAATGTTAAAACTACTGCTGATGTAGTTAAGGAAGCCGAAATCAAGGCTAACAAGGATACGCAGACTGCTAATATCGATACGGCAGCCACAGCAGCCAAGAAACGGATAACTGATGCTTACAATAAGTTGTCACAGGCTAACCAAACTAGTTACCAAGAATCGTTACAGAAAGCTTTAGATGATATTGACCAAGCTGCAAAAACTGCTAAAAATAATATTCAGAGTGCCCAAAATGTGGCAGACATTATAACTGCAGCAGAAAAAGGCACACAAGCAATTGCTGCTATTGAAACTAAGACAGAAGTAACATTTGCCCAAGCTGATGCTAAAGAAGCAATTGCAAATGAAGCTGCTAAGGTTAAGCCGAATTTAAGTACAGCTGATCAACAAACAGTTGATGGCATTGTGACTACAGCTAATGGCAAAATTGATGCGGCTACCGATATTCCAACAATTAATAATATTAAAAATCAGGCTATCAAAGATATTGATCAGGTCAAAACCACCGCTGATTCAAATTCAAAGGAAAAAGTTGAAAAGGCAAAAGAGCTGAATAGGACTAGTATTGATGATGCAGCTAAAGCAGCGGTTGCTCGCGTTGAGGCGGCTTATAAGAACTTAACACCTGCTGAACAGTCGGCTAATAAAGCTGCTTTTGACAAAGCTGTTACCGCCATTAAGAATGCCCAAACTACAGCTGAAGCCAAGATTGCAGCTGCGACTACTGAAACTGAAGTTGCTGCCGCAGCAAGTGAAGGTACAACAAACATTAATAAGCTGGCAGATGCAGCTGAATTAAACTTTGTCAAGATTACTGCTAACGACGCAGTACAAGCTGAAGCTGGAAAGGTAAAACCTAACCTCAAAGAAACAGCTGATCAAAATAAAGTAGATGAAATTGTTGACCAAGCAAAAGCCGACATTGGCGCTGCTGAGACCGTTGATAACGTAAACAGAATAAAAGAGAATGCAATCAAGGCAATTGACAACGTCAAAAGTAATGCAGAACAAACAATTCAAAAAGCACAAGAATTAAGCAAGGCAAGTGTTGATGCCCAAGCAGATGCCGCTAAGAAGCGGGTCAAAGATGCTTATGATAAGCTCACAGCTGATGAGCAAAAGACGACCGCAGTTCAAACTGCTTATAACGCAGCTAATAATGCCATTGATAAAGCTAAGACTGTAGCAGAGACTGCAATAGCTGCCGCACAAACTAATTCAGAAATCACAACAGCTGTTGATAATGCTAATAAAGCCTTTACACAAGCAGCTTCTGACGCCGAATTGGCCTTTGCCAAGGTGGCTGCGATAGATGCAGTTCAGAGTGAAGCGGACAAAGTCAAGCAAGGCTTAAAGCAAACAGTTGATCTTAATAAAGTAGATAGTATAGTAACCCAGGCTCAAACTGATTTGAACAATGCTGATAGTGTTACCAAAGTTGACTTCATTAAAGACCAGGCAATTAAAGATATTGATAATGTTAAAGCTACAGCTGATGCAGCTGTTGACAACTCCCAAACAGTCAATAAAGCTAATATTGATAAAGCGGCAGCTGAAGCAATTCAACGGGTTCAGAATGCATATAACGAGTTATCTGCGGCTGAACAAGAGCAGGCTAAGTCAGAATACAATAAAGCTGTCAGTGATATTAATGAGGCAAAGAATTCTGCGGATGCGGCAATCCAAGCAGCAAAGACAGTAGATGATGCGACAAATGCTGCTACAGCAGGAATTTCTGCAGTTAATGATATTGCCAACAAGGCAGAACTATCATTTGCAAAATTGGGAGCTAAAGCTGAGGTTAAAGCAGCCGCAGATGAAGTCACTAAACGTCTTGATAATGAAAACCAGCAAAAGGTACAAGAGATAGTAACTACAGCAAATACTAACATTGACAAGGCTACTACTATAACTGACGTGGTTAAATTTAGGGACCAGGCTATCAATGATATTAAAGGTGTCAAAGCTGTAGCAGACGCCGTTCAAGAAGCACAGTTAAATGAAAACAAGAAAAACAACACCGCTAATGTTAATGAAGCTGCTGATGCTGCTAGAAAACGTGTCAATGATGCATATAGTAAGTTGAATGAATCTCAAAAGAATGCTAATCACCAGACTTACCAAAATGCCCTTGATGCGATTGATAATGCTGCAAATAGTGCAAATAACCAAATTACACTGGCACAGTCAAGTGATCAAATATCAGAAATAGTTAAAACTGCTAAGACTCAGTTTGATAATGCAGCAACAAAAGCGGAAGTAGCTTTTGCTAAAGTAACAGCTGTTGCAGATATTTTGAATGAAGCTAATAAGGTTAAACAAGACCTAAAGGCTGATGCTGATAAGAATCGGGTTGACAATATTGTTAACACTGCTACTACCAGTATTAATAGCACTAATACTGATACTGTAGCTAAAGTAACCAGTATTAGGGATCAGGCTATTAAAGATATCGACGCTGTTAGAGCGGAAGCTAATGGTGGTGAACAAGCCAGTCTGGAAGAAACTAAGAATAATCGGACTAGTGATGTTAACAAAGCAGCAGCAAACGCTAAGGCTCGGGTTGATATGGCTTACGGTCAGCTGACACCTGCTGAACAAGATGCAACAAAGCAGACTTATACTGATACTCTTGCTGCAATTGAGAGCACTCGTCTTAAAGCAAATAATGATATTGCCAGTGCTGAAAATAAGGATGCGGTAAGCCATATAGCAGCAGCTGCTGAGCAGGAACTTGATCAAGAAGCAACAAAAGCAGAGGTGGCATTTGCGAAAACAGCTGCTAAAGATGCAATTCAGGCTGAAGAGCAGAGTGCTATTGCCGACCTTAAAGGTCAAGACGATAAGACTTCTGTGCAGAACATCGCTAACAATGCTATTAAAGAAATTGACCAAAATTCGACAGATACTGTTGCCAAAGTAAACAGCATTAAAGATAGCGCAATTAGTGCCATTAAGGCTGTTAAAAACACGGCAAATGCAGTAGATCAAGCAATTGTTGAAGAAGCTCGCAAAGACAGCTCTGCAAATATTAACGAAGCAGCTGAAGCAGCTAAGAAGAGAGTTGAAGCAGCATATAGTAAGCTGACGGGAACTGAACAAGCAGTTGCCAAACAGGCTCATGATGACGCTCTTAGCGCAATTGCAAGTGCGCAAAAAGCTGCTAACGATGCAATTTCTTCATTAAATTCAAAAGCAGAAATTACTCAGGCAGCAAATGAGGGTATTAATAAGATTGATGCAGCAGCAAACGAAGCAGAAGTAGCTTTCGCCAAGGTAGCAGCTAAGGATGCAGTTCATGAAAAAGCCAAATCTGTCATAGATCAGTTAAATAAATCTGATGATAAGAAAAAAGTGCAGGAAATTTCTGATCAAGCAGATAAAGATATCGACGCAACTGGAGCAGATACTGTAGATAAGGTAAACAGCATTAGAGATAAAGCAATCAATGATATAAGTAATGTAAAAGCAACTGCGGATGACAATGAACAGAAAGAACTGGAGCAAACAAAGGAAAATAATAAGGCTAGTGTTGATGATTTAGTTAAAGCTGCTAAAAAACGTGTTCAAGATGCTTATGACAAACTCGGAAAAGACGAAAAAGTTTTAGCTGCAAGTGAGTACAATAAAGCCATGGCTGACATCACTCAAGCCCAAGCAACAGCAAATGATGCGATTAGTGCGGCTGCAAATGCGGATGCAATTGTTAAGGCGGTAAGTACTGCGTCTACTGCCTTTGATGCGGCAGCTACAACAGCTGAGGTGGCATTTGCTAGAGTGACAGCTAAGACTGCAATCCAAGCTGAAGCTGATAAAGTCAAAAAAGGTTTGAAGCAGGAAGTTGACCAAACAAAAGTCGATAATATAGTGTTACGGGCAGAAAATGATCTTGCTGCAGCTGTAAGCGTAGATAATGTAAATACTATTGCGGCTCAAGCTATTAAAGACATTGATGCCGTTAAAGATACTGCTGAGGGAAATGAGCAGAAGGATTTAGCTAAAGTTAAGGATGATTCTAAGCAGAGTATTGATCAAGCTGCCACAGCTGCAAAGCAAAGAATTAAGGATGCATATAATACTCTTAGTGCAGATGAACAGGCAGCAACTAAGACAGATTATGACAAGGCAATCCAAACCATTACCGATGCTCAAACTGCAGCTCAAGCTGCTATAGAAAAAGCAACGGACAAGGATGCCGTAAGTAAAGCTGTCGGAGATGCAGATCAGGCTTTCACCCAAGCAGAAACGGAAGCTAAATTAGCATTTGCCAAAGTAGCAGCTAAAGATGCTGTTGATAAAGTGGCAAGTACTGTTAAGGGTAATTTGAGTAAGGATGCTGATAAGAAACAAGTAGATGTAATTTCAACTCAAGCTGATACTGCTATTGATAAAGCTAACGATATCACAACGGTCAATCAATTAAGAGATAAGGCAATTAGCGACATCAATGCTGTTAAAGCAACCGCCGAGGCAGTCGACAAAGCTACCTTGGAGCAAGCTAAGGATAATGGTAAGACCAATGTTAATGGTGCTGCTGCTGATGCTAAAAAACGGGTAGAAAATGCTTATAATAATCTTAATTCTGACCAAAAGAATGATAATTATCAAGCATACCAAAATGCTCTTACTGCAATTGACAATGCAGCCGATGCAGCAAATATCAAAATTGGTCAAGCCCAAACTGCTGACGAAATTAAAGGGGCAGTTGATGATGCTAAGACTAAGTTTAATGATATTGCAACCAAAGCTGAAGTAGCCTTTGCTAAAGTTATAGCTAAAGCTGCTGTTCAAAAGGAAGCAACAAAGGTTAAGAATGACCTGAAGTCTCAAGCTGATAAAAACAAGGTTGATGGTATTGTTAACCAAGCTAATATCCAGTTTAACGACAGTGCTACAGACACAGTGCAAGAGGTAAACAGTATTAGGGATAAAGCAATCGATGATATCGATGCTGTTAAAGACGCAGCTAACGGCAATGAACAAGCAAGCTTAGAAGAAACTAAGAATAATCAAAAGGGTAATATTAACAGTGCAGCAGACGCAGCTAAGGCCCGAATAGAAAAAGCTTATAATGATCTGGAAAAAGATCAACAACAAAAAACTAAGCAGGTTCATGATAATGCAATTACTGCAATTGAAAATGCACTTCAAAAAGCAATTGCCGATATTCAAAATGCTGAAACTAAAGATGCTGTGGTAGCCATAGCAGCAACAGCAGAGCAAAAATTTGATCAGGAAGCAACAAAAGCAGAGGTAGACTTCGCAAAAGTGGCAGCTAAAGATGTAGTTCACAAAGAAGCTGCTAACGCTCAAAGTCAGTTAAAGAACACTGCTGATAAACAAAAGGTTCAAAATATTTCTGATCAAGCAGATACCGATTTTGATGATGTTGCAACAGATACGGTAGACAAAGTAAATAGCATCAAAGAAAACGCCATTAATGCAATTAATGCTGTTAAAAATACTGCATCAGCAGTAGATGAGGCTTTGCTAGAGCAGGCTCGTAAAGACAGCACTCAGAACATCACTAATGCCGCAGAAGCTGCTAAGAAACAAGTTGAAGATGCTTATGAAAAACTAAGTTCAAGTCAAAAGGCAGCAACAAAACTTGACCATGATAATGCGCTTACCGCAATTGAAAATGCCCAAACTGCAGCCATTGATGCAGTCAATGCAGCAACAAGCAAAGATGCTATCACTTCAGCAGTTAATGATGGAGTTAACAAGATTAACGCAGCAGCAACTACCGCAGAGGTAGCTTTTGCCAAAACAGCTGCTAAAGATGCGGTTCAAGCTGAAGCTGCAAATGTGATTAAGAAGCTAAAAGACAAAAAAGATCAGGAAACAGTTCAGAAAATCGCTGACGATGCAGTGACAAATATTGACAGTGCTTCAACTGATACAGTGCAAAAGGTCAATGACATCAGAGATCAAGCCATCAATGATATTGATAAGGTGAAGAATACTGTTGATACCGCTGAACAAGCTAAGTTAGAAGAAGCTAAAGACAATAGTCAGGCAAGTGTTGATGAAGCTGCTGCAGCCGCTACAAAACGGGTTGAAGATGCATATAATAAGCTTAGTTCGCAGCAACAAACCAAGACTAAAGCAGATCATGATGCAGCTATTACTGCAATTAAAAATGCACAAAAAGCAGCAAATGAAGCTATTGCGCAAGCAAAAGATAAGAGTGCAGTGGCTGGAGCTGTTTCAACTGCAAATACAGCCTTTGATCAGGCGGCCACTCAGGCTGAAGTAGCTTTTGCAAGGGTAGTTGCTAAAGAAGATATTAGGAATGAAGCAGATAAGATCGAAAATGGGTTGAGCCTTGAAAGTGATAGGACTAAAGTTGAAGGCATTGTCAACGAAGCTAATACACAGTTAAATACAGCTGATACAGTGCAAAAGGTCAATGATATTAGAGATCAAGCCATCAGTGATATTGATACTGTCAAGACAACTGCAGATCAAACTGCTGCTACTAAGCTTGATAATGACAAGAAAGATGCAATTACTGCTTTAACTAACAAACAAACTGAAGTTAAAAATGGCATCGATTCCCTGAAAAATGTCAGTGCTGAAAACAAGACCGCTCTAAAAGATAAAGTAGATCGCTTCTACCAAGATGCAGTTAACAAGATTAAAGATGTAGGTACAACTACTTCTGACCAAGTTAACAGTGCTAAACAAGAAGGCATCGATAACATGAGCAAAGTTCTTGAGGATGCAAAAGCTTTAGATACAGCTATTGCAAATGACCAAAAGAAATTAGATGATCATGCTTCTGCAGCAATTGACAAGATTAATAAGTCTGATTTATCTGACGCTGATAAAGAAAAGGCTATTGAATCAATCAATAAAGCTCGTGATGATGCTAAAGAGACTGTTGCTTCACAGCCAACTGTCGAAAAGGCAGACGCAGCTGAAAAAGCTGGAGAAAGTGCAATTGATACAGCTGAAAAAACTGCTACAGATACAGATTTAGGAAATACTAAACTAACCGAAAAGACCAAAGTCGAGGCTGCGGCAGACAATGCTAAGAAACAACTTGATGATGATTATAATAAGCTGACTCTTGACCAGCAAAAGGAAGTTAAAGATAAGTATGACAAAGCTAAAGCAGATATTGATCAGGCTAAAGCTGATGCTGAAAAAGCAATAGATTCAGCTACTTCCAAACAAGATGTCAATAATGCTTCTGATAAAGCTAAGACTGACATTGACAAAGCTAAAAATGACGCTGAATTAGCTTTTGCTCAAGCTGCAGCTAAAGACGCAGTTAAAGCAGTTGCTGAAGATATCAAGAGTGGCTTAAATAGACAAGAGGATAAGAACAAGGTTGACGATCTTGTTACTCAAGCTAATAAAGATATTGACGCTGCAACTACAATTGATTCTGTAAATAGCACTCGTGACAAAGCGATTACTGCAATTAAGGGTATTAAGAATTCTGCAGATCAATCAGATAAAGATGACTTAGCTGTTATCAAGTCAACTAATAAAACAAATGTTGACCAGGCAGCAACTAAAGCTAAAAACCGTGTTGATGAAGCTTATAACAAGCTTAATGACACTCAAAAAGCAACTACTAAAGCTGATTATGACAATGCTTTAGCCGCTATTGAGGATGCTAAGAAAGCAGCCGAAACTAAGATAGACAGTGCTACTAATGCAGACGCGGTTGCAGCAGCAGTTGACAATGCTTCTAGACAATTTGATTCTGCAGCAGGAACAGCTGAACTAGCCTTCAGTAAAGTGGCTGCCAAAGATGAAGTCAATAAAGCAGCTTCTACAGCTAAGCCAAGCTTGAGTAAAGATAATCAGGATCGGGTAGATGAAATAGCAAAACAGGCAAGTGTTGATATTGATTCAGCTGAAACTGTTGCCAATGTTGCTAGAATTAAGCAAACCGCTATTGATAAAATTAATGCCTTAAAAGGTAATGATGAAAAAGACTTAGCTCAAGCTATCTCAAATGCCAAAGCAGAATTGAGCAAAAAGCATGATGATGCGGTAGCAAGACTGAAGGATAAGTTTGGTAATGATGCAGATACCACTGAAGTAGATAAAGCATTCAACTCGAATAAGGACATCACTGGAGCATCGGTTGAAGAAGTTAAAGAGCACGAATTAGCAGCCGAAAGGGAATTGGCTAAAGGCGAAGTTCAAGATACTGGCACAAATGCTAAGAAGAAAGTTGATGAATTAAAGCACAAGGATGGTACTGACTATACCCAAGCTGAAAAAGATGCTATCAAGAACCAAATTGACAAAGATGTTCATCACGCTATTGATAAGAATGGTACTATTGATCAAGCAAGCGATTCAGCTGGTGTGGATAAAGCTCGTAAGGATGCAATTGACAAGATAATTGGTGAAACAATTCCTGACAGTCAGGAAGTTATCAACATCATAAATCAAGATAAAGAAGTTCTCAGTCAAAGACTTGCTAAGATTCGTGAAGCTGCTACTGCATATTTGAAGCAGAAGTTTGGTCCTGACACTGATGATAGTGCCATTCAGCAAAGTTATGAAGCTGCACTAGCAAAACTTAAAGCAAATCCTACAGACTTAACAACCGAACTTGAAGGTGAAAAACTGATAGCCAAGGGCGCTTTAGCAGATGCCCAAAAGGCTGCCAATAAGCGGGTTGATAGCGACAATAATTATGATTCTTCTGCTAAAGCTCAGATTAAGCAAACTATTCAAAAAGATTACAACGATCTTCTAAATAGTATCGAAGCTAGTTCGGCAGTTAGTGAAATAATTACGGCAAAACGTAATCTCGGAATTGATCAACTATATCGTGATGCTACTGAAGCTAATGTTCATGTCACTAACATTGTAGAAAATGGCGGTGGTGCTCAAACTCCTGGAATATTGCCAAATCAACCAAATAAGACTGATGATAAAGATAAGGATACTGATAAGAAGAATGAAGACTCTGAAAGAGTTGTCTTGATGCACAATGCTTACCTCTATGATGGCAATGGCAAACGTGCAAACGGTATTACTTTGGGAGCTGGTTCAATTCTTGATACATATGGTATTGAAACAATTAACGGTGACCAATATTATGTCTTAATTGATAAAGGTGATAATGATAAGAAATACTATGTAGCAGTGGGCAACATTAAGAGCACAGCCCAAAAGCTGAAGCACAATGCTTACATTTATAACCAATATGGCAAGCGGGTTAAGAAATCTGGCAAACTGAAGACCGGTAAAGCTATTGCCACTTATGGCAGCAGCGTCAAAATTCGCGGCAAGAAGTACTTCACTATTGCTAAGAATCGTTATATCAAGGCTGCTAATATTGCTAGTCAAGATGTATTGCTTAAGAGTGCAACAGCAAAACAAGGAGCTGCAGTTGCCAGCGGAGATCAATCACACATCCTGATTAATAAGAAAGTTATGCATAACGCATACCTTTACGATCAAAAAGGTATTCGTGCCAATGGCTTAATCATTAATGCAGGTTCAACAGTTGATGTGGTAACTCAAAAAGTTGTTAATAAGAAGATCTATTATGTTCTTGAAGATGGTTTGTATATTGCCGCAGGCAATATCGACTCTAAGAAACTTAAACTAAAACGCAACGCCTACATTTACAATCAGTATGGCAGTCGTGTTGGTAAAAAAGTGCTGAAGAAACATAAGTCCGTAAAGACCTATGGTAATCCAGTTAAGATTAAGGGTAAGAAATATTACACCGTAGCAAAGAATAAATTTGTTAAGAAAGCTAATATCAAAGGATAATCAATTTCTTAACTAAAATAAAAGTGTCACAATTGTTAGAAATAACAGTTGTGGCACTTTTTGAATTCGTTTATTTTTTCTTTAAACCATTTTTTTGTAATTCATGCAGGGTTTCGTACTGCTTTTTTAAGCCCTTTTCAATTTTAGAATTGCCCTTAGGCTGGAAATATTGTTTACCCACTAATTTATCTGGTAAATATTGTTGGGCTACCCAATCATTTGCAAAAGAGTGGGGGTAAATATAGCCCTTGCCATGACCTAATTTTTTGGCTCCTGAATAATGGGCATCTTTTAAGTCTGCTGGTATGCTGCCATAATCCTTATTTTTAACATCCTGCAGGGCAGCATCAATCGCACTAATTGCACTATTACTCTTAGGAGATATTGCTAACTCAATGACTGCGTTAGCTAGAGGTATTCTGGCCTCAGGAAATCCGAGATTCTTTGCTGCTTGAATAGCAACTTGAGTATGCTGAACAGCGGCTGGATTAGCCAGTCCAATATCTTCATAAGCTATCACGCTTAGGCGCCGGCAAATTGCTACTAGATCACCTGATTCAATTAATCTCGCCAGATAATGCAAGGCGGCATCTGTATCAGAACCGCGAATTGACTTTTGAAAAGCAGATACTAAATCATAATGGCCGTCACCTTTGGCATCAAAGTTTTGACTACGCATTTGAATCGAATTTGCCATTTCGTCTTGATTAATAGTCAGGCTTTCAGTTTCAGTTTTACCAGCTGCAACCAGCTCTTGCTTTGTTGAGCGCACAGCTAATTCAAGTCCGTTTAGAGTTGCACGTAAATCACCATTGCCTTTTTGTACTAAAAGATTTCTAGCATCATGTGTTAATTTTACTTGGTATTTTCCCAGACCATTTTTATCATCGGTTAAAGCACGGTCAATTGCTTTACTGATGTCTTCTGCAGCAAGAGGCTTAAGTTCGAAAATTTGGCACCGGGAACGAATAGCAGGAGAG
Source organism: Lactobacillus sp. W8093 (assembly GCF_016100925.1). Lineage (NCBI taxonomy): Bacteria > Bacillati > Bacillota > Bacilli > Lactobacillales > Lactobacillaceae > Lactobacillus > Lactobacillus sp. W8093. The sequence continues at coordinate 91,155 of NZ_JACFRL010000003.1, forward strand.
ATAGCTATATACGGATTTTCAGTTGTTGCACCAATCAAAATAATTTGTCCAGATTCTAGCAATGGCAAGAGAAAATCCTGTTTAGTTTTGTCTAAACGGTGAATTTCATCTAATAATAATATAACGGTGCCACTGAGTTTTCCTTCTGCCGCCACTTGTTCTAACTGCTTTTTACTATCGGTTGCCGCATTCAACTGGCGAAAAGCATACTTGGTTGAACCCGCAATTGCACTGGCAATACTGGTTTTGCCGATGCCAGGGGGACCATAGAGTATCATAGATGACAGCATCTTGGCTTCAACCATACGCCGAATAATTTTACCCGGACCAATTAAATGTTGTTGACCAACAACTTCATCTAAATTTTGTGGTCTCATTCTGTAAGCTAATGGCTTCATTTAATTGTCTCCGTGAAAAAGCCGGTGCCAGAAGCCAGCCTTTTTTTGATTAGTATTGCTAAGCTGGGTTTTAGGCATTTCCGGCGGATATACCTGATTAATTTCAATCCGCATCTTGTTAATTGCGGCTGGTGCCACTACTAAAATGGCTGAGTCATCTGGACCGGTTTTAGCAGTTTCGTTGTTAACAATAGTAAAAGCAATCTCGTATTTACTACAATAAGTTTCTACTTGATCTACAAAATTATCATGCAAGTTGCCATTTATTAGTATGTTGTACCCTGTATAATCTTTAAAGTGTAATAAAAATAGTTTAGTTAATTTGGGGTCTTGTACTTCAGTATTAGTCATTCTAACTAAAACCCGTTCGCGAAGAGAACCTAAAAATCTTCTTCGCTCATCAGGTCTTGTTTGCGGAGTAATCCCTTGAGCAGCGTTCGATACTCTGGTATTTAAATCCTCAGTCATCAGTAGCTTTTCCTTTCGGGTAGCAAAAACCCCTCTCCAAGTAGGAAAGGGGTTTTGTAAAATGTGGAAATTAAAGTAACTTGTTGTAGTATTCAACAACTAAAGCTTCGTTAATTTCTGGTTCCATTTCATCACGTTCTGGGAGACGAACAAGTGAACCTTCCATTTTGTTATCATCAAATGAAACAAAAGATGGGCGGGATACAACTGCTTCAAGTGCATCCTTAACTTGTTGCAAGTTCTTTGACTTTTCCTTGAGGCCAATGACTTGACCAGCCTTAACTTCGTAAGATGGAATATCAACACGCTTGCCGTCAACAGTAATGTGACCGTGGTTAACTAGTTGTCTAGCTTGTTCTCTAGTAGTAGCAAAACCTAAACGGTAAACAAGACTGTCTAAGCGGCATTCAAGCAAAGCCATGAAGTTAGTACCGTGTTCACCTTCACGGATCTTGCCGGCACGTGTAAACAAAGTTCTAAATTGACGTTCGTTTAAACCGTACATCCAACGTAGCTTTTGCTTTTCGTGCAATTGCTCGCCGTATTCTGATAAACGACCACGTGAATTAGGACCATGTTGACCAGGAGCATAGTTACGACGACTAATTTCCTTGCCTGTGCCTGAAAGTGAAATTCCTAATCTTCTAGAACGTTTCCAACTTGGACCTGTATATCTTGACATAAAATCCTCCAATAAAATCTGATAACAGTTTTTGGAGTAAAATAGTTACGTATAAGTTTAACATTCGTGCATCTTAATTTTCATTTTCGCCTATTGCAGCGTCGGTTACTCGTTCACTAAAACGTATTAAGATGTTGACGTTCTTGCCACTTATAGCTGCAAATATTTTACACGCTCTATATTATAGTTGTCTCAGTGTATTAAAGCAAGAAAAACATTATTTACTTTATTTAATAGGAAGAAAAAAGAAAAACCAGTTTTAGTTAGCGCTCATACTAAACAATTTCCCTTTAAAACTAGAGTGTATTTATTAATAGTAACTAAATTTTCTCGGCAGAATTGGATTATTTTTGCCAGTAAAGAAAACTCATACCCACAATAATACAGAAATTTGTTATAATTGGGTTAGTTTTGGAGGAAAATTATGTCACCAGCTCAATCCATAGTTGTAATCATAGCAAGTTTAATCATTATTATAATTGTAGTACTTATGATAGTAGTCAACCGTCGTCAATTGCGGGAAATTTTGGAATTGGACGACCAGATCTCAGAAATAGAAAAAATGCATTTGGAAACAGATATAATTAATCTGGATAAAATGGATTTAGCAGGTGAGAGTCTGACTACTTTGACTACATGGCGCAAGAATTATACGCAGGCAGCAACTGAAAAAATACCTGCAGCGCAGACTTTTCTCGAACAAGCAGCCGACCAAAATGCGCATTATCATTTATTTAAAGCGCATAAAAACATCAAACAAGCTCAGGAAATTATGACGCAAACTTATGATGATGCGAAAAATACTAAGGAAGTTTTCACTGAACTGCTCGAATCAAATAGAGAAAACCAAAAGCAATATGATGACTTATTTAATCAGTATAAAGACCTGCGCAAAAATGTACTTGCTGATTCTTTTGAATATGGTTCTGCCCTTGATCAGATTGAAAATGAGCTGACAGCAATGGAAAATGACTTTTCCGAAGCTAAGAGTTTAACTGCTCAAGGCGATCAGGTAGAAGCAAAACGTATTCTTTCAAAAATTAAAGCTGCTTTGGCAAATGTAGGCTGCCTTTTACCCCAAGTCAGAGAGGCAAGGCATCAACTTGATCAGGTATTTCAAGATCAATTAGATGAATTATCTGATACATATAAAAAGATGATGTCTTCCAAGTTTTATATTACTGAGCTTGATGTTTTAGCCGAAATTAAGAAAGTCCGTGGTCAAGTTACCGATGCTGGTAAGCTATTAACCGAATTAAAGATTTCTGCTTTGAATAAAGAAATTGCTAAAATCAAACAAGAAATATCGGCCTTGTACGACGTTTTGATTAAAGAATACAAGGCACGTCCATTTGTAGAGGAAAACCAGGAGAAAATCCAACGCTTATTGGCCCATGAACAAGTAGAGTCTAAGAATTTGGTCGCTAAATTACGCCATATTGATGAAAGTTATGAATTAACGCATAATGAATTAGCTACCAGTAGGCAATTAGAACAAGAAGTTAATGATATGGAGCGGCAATATACGGTTGATACGCAGAATGTGGCTGATGGTAAAGGAGTATATTCTGCAATTAAATCGTCGTGGTTAAGTATGTTGGACCGTTTACGCGAAATTAGTGCGCAACAGAAAAAAATGGCGCAAGATGTTGATGGGTTATATGATTCTGAAAATGTGGCTAATGATTCAATCAACCGTTTCAAGCAGGAAGTTTCTCTGGTTTATCGGCGTTTGGAGCGTAAAAAGCTGCCGGGAAACCCCGATGCCTTTGTCCAGATGTATACGTTAGTCGTCAATGAAATTGGGCACGTGGCTAAAGAGTTAAGCCAAGTGCGATTAAATATGGAAAAGATTTCACAGGAATTAATTCAGATTTCTGATGACGTTGAAAGGTTAAAAAGAGAGTCAGACGATATTATCAATTCTGCGGACTTAGTTCAGCTTACCTTACAATATTCAAATAAATATTCAAATAATGGGTCAATTAAAGCTGCTCAGAAAAAGGCAATGCAACTTTATGAAGAAGAATTCAATTATAAAGATGCTCTTGATACGATTGCGACTGCTATTGAAAAAGTCGAACCAGGTTCATATCAGCGTTTAGAAAACTTGTATTATTCAGATAAGAAAAACAATTGATTATACTTTAGTTACCAATTATAATTATCAAGCTTTAAGATTAGCAAATGATTTTAAAGCTTTTTTAGTGTAGCTGCATTAATAATTGAAGCTTTAGTTAATTTAAGTTACAATTTATAAGTTAATAGCTAATCATGTAGTGCTTTGGGGGAGAGAAACTTTTGATATACTTTGACAATAGTGCCACGACCAAGATTGACCCTTCTGTTTTAGCAACCTATGATCAAGTTGCGCAAACTATTTGGGGCAATCCCTCCAGTTTACATAAATTGGGTGACCGTGCTTTTCAACTTTTAGAAAGTTCACGTAAGCAAATTGCTGCACTTTTAAAGGTTAAACAGGATGAAATATTTTTTACATCAGGTGGTACCGAAGCGAACAATTGGGCAATAAAAGGGACTGCTTTTCAAAAACGTGAATTTGGTAAACACCTCATTACTTCAAGTGTTGAACATGCCTCCGTCGCTAATGCTTTTAATGCTTTAGAATACCTGGGTTTTCGGGTAACTCGCTTGCCAGTTGACAAAGAAGGGCGCGTTAACGTTAATGATTTGCGTAATGCACTGGATTCTGACACTACTTTGGTATCAATTATGGGTGTTAATAATGAGATTGGAACTATTCAGCCCATTGAAGAAATTAGTGATTTGTTAACTAATTATCCGACAGTCAGTTTTCATGTTGATAACGTCCAAGCTTTAGGTAAAAATATTTGGCAGCGTGTTTTTACTCCCCGCGTGGATTTTTCCAGTTTGTCTGCTCATAAATTTCATGCTCCAAGAGGTACGGGTATTCTTTACAAAAAAGAAGGAAAAATGCTCGCACCACTTCATGATGGCGGTGGTCAGGAAAAAGGGCTGCGGTCGGGTACCGAAAATTTGCCGGCAATTGCAGGAATGTCTAAAGCTATCCGCCTTCTGTTAGAAAATGAAGCGGCTAAAGCTCAAAAAGAGTCTGCTATTAAAGGCAAAATTGTAGCATACTTACAAGATAAACCGGGGATAACTATTTTTTCACCTGTTTCTGCTGACTTTGCACCGCATATTTTATGTTTTGCACTTGAAGGGATCAGAGGAGAAACACTAGTACATACACTGGAAGAACATGATATTTATACTTCAACGACTTCTGCCTGTGCCTCGACTAAAGTTGATGAGGCTAGCACATTAGTGGCAATGCACATTGATAATAAAGTTGCAACCAGTGCTATTCGCCTTAGTTTTGATGAAACTAACACTCTTGCAGAAGCTGATGAATTTATTAAAGTCTTTGATCAGATTTACCGGCACTTTGCCACAATTAATCATTTAGGAGAATAAAATTAGATGAAATATACTGAGATAATGGTTCGTTACGGTGAACTTTCAACGAAAGGGAAAAACCGCAAAGATTTTATCGGTCGCTTAGCCGGTAATGTCACTAAAGTGCTGCGCGATTTTCCGCAAGTTGAAATTCATCCGCGTCATGATCGGATGCACATAGTTTTAAACGATGCTCCTTTTAAGGAAGTGGATCAACGGCTGAAAAAGGTTTTCGGCATTCAAACTTATTCACCTACCATTAAAGTTGAAAAGACATTAGAAGCAATTGAAAAGACCTCGCTTTCTTTAATGAACGAAACTTTCAAAAAGGGAATGACTTTTAAAGTTAATACCAGACGAAGCGACCACCAATTTTTATACGATACCAATGAATTAAATAAAATAGTGGGTGACTACCTTTTTGCCAACATGAGTGATTTGAAGGTAGAAATGAAACATCCTGATCTGGTCCTCAGAATTGAGGTGCGTAAGGATGCCGTTTATATTTCTAATCAATTACTACATGGGGCTGGCGGTATGCCTGTTGGTACAGGCGGGCGCGCTGTCATGATGCTCTCAGGTGGTATTGACTCACCGGTTGCTTCATACTTAGCTTTAAAACGTGGCGTTGATATTGATATGGTTCACTTTTATAGCCCACCGTATACTACAGAAAAAGCGCTAAATAAGGCTAAAGAATTAACCGGTATCTTGGCTAATTATGCAGGGAAAATCAATTTCATTGCAGTACCTTTTGCGGAAATTCAAGAAACTATTAAAGAAAAAATCCCTGAAGGCTACTTAATGACTGTTCAGCGGAGGTTTATGCTGCAATTAGCTGATAAAATCAGAGCCAAAAGAAAAGGACTGGCTATTTTTAACGGTGAGTCCGTCGGACAAGTAGCTTCACAAACTTTGGAATCAATGGCCGCAATTAATGATGTTACAACGACGCCTGTTGTTAGGCCGGTTGCTACAATGGACAAGACTGAGATTATCCGTTTAGCTGAAAAGATTGGTACTTTTGACCTGTCAATTCAGCCATTTGAAGATTGCTGCACTATCTTTGCGCCGCCGCGCCCAAAAACCAAACCTAGAATTGATAAGGCCCGTGAATTTGAAAACCGTTTGGATGTAGAAGGCTTAATAGAAAGAGCTTTAGCAGGTATTCAAGTTACAGCAATTTATCCTAATGACAAGTTTTTAGCAGATAAAGCGGCAGAAGATGCTGCACTGCTATAAAAAAAGTGTTATAATACCTGCAAAGCAATAATTGAGAGGTATTAACCTTATAGATAGAGAAAGGCTCATGGTTGGTGAAAAGCCGAATGAAGGTTAATTTGTAGCTTGATTTGACTGGTTGGCTGAACTTAAAGTAAGCTGGCCCGGTAAATATGCCGTTATCATTTTTAAGAGAAGCAGAAGTAGTTCTGCTTAATCTTAGGTGGTACCGCGGTTAATCATATCGTCCTAGACATTATGTCTAGGACTTTTTTATTGGGAGGAGAATTATGACAGATTTAGCGCCAAAATATGACCCACGTGAGGTCGAACAGGGTAGATATCAAAAATGGCTTGATCAAGATTTGTTTAAACCGTCTGGAGATAAAAAGGCACATCCATATTCAATTGTTATTCCACCACCAAACGTTACTGGTAAGCTTCATTTAGGACACGCTTGGGACACAGCAATTCAAGACACTTTAATCAGGTTTAAAAGAATGCAAGGCTATGACACTTTGTATTTACCAGGGATGGATCATGCCGGGATTGCAACTCAAGCTAAAGTTGAAGCAAAGTTGCGTAAACAAGGTAAAGATCGTCATGAAATGGGTCGCGAAGCCTTTGTTAAACAGGTTTGGGATTGGAAAGATGAATATGCCGCTATTATTAAAAGCCAGTGGGCTAAACTAGGGTTATCATTAGACTATTCACGTGAACGTTTTACTTTAGACAAAGGATTATCTAAAGCTGTTCGCCGCGTCTTTGTCCAATTATACAATGAAGGTTTAATTTATCGTGGTGAATACATTATTAATTGGGACCCCGAATTGCAGACTGCTTTAAGTGATATTGAAGTTATTCACCAAGACGATAAGGGTGCCTTTTACCACATTAAATATCCGTTTGCGGATGGTTCGGGATTTGTCGAAATCGCAACTACTCGTCCTGAAACTATGTTTGGTGATACCGCGGTTGCTGTGGCACCTGGTGATGAGCGCTATAAAGACCTTGTCGGTAAAGAATTAATTTTGCCAATAGTTGGTCGTCATATCCCAATTATTGAAGATCAACATGTTGATCCAGAATTTGGTACCGGATTAGTTAAAATCACTCCTGCTCATGATCCTAACGACTTTTTGGTTGGCAATCGTCATCACTTAAAACGAATTAACGTCATGAATGACGATGGCACAATGAACGAAAATGCCGGTAAGTATGAGGGCATGGATCGTTTTGCATGTCGTAAAGCATTAGTTAAAGACCTGAAAGAACAGGGTTATTTGCTCAAAGTTAAGCCGATTGTGCACTCGGTTGGACATTCAGAGCGTTCTGGTGTTCAAGTTGAGCCGCGTTTGTCAACACAATGGTTCGTTAAGATGAAACCACTTGCTGATAAAGTTTTAGCAAATCAGAAAACTGCTGGCAAGGTTAATTTTGTACCAAAAAGATTTGAACAAACCTTAGATCACTGGATGGAAGATGTCCATGACTGGGTAATTTCACGCCAGTTATGGTGGGGGCACCGGATTCCTGCTTGGTATAATAAAAAGACTGGTGAAATGTATGTTGGCGAAGATGCTCCCAAGGACATTGAAAACTGGAAACAAGATCCAGATGTTTTAGACACATGGTTCTCCAGTGCTTTATGGCCATTTTCAACTTTAGGCTGGCCTGATGAAAATTCTGCTGATTTTAAGCGCTACTTCCCAACTAATGCCTTGGTTACTGGTTATGATATTATCTTTTTCTGGGTTTCACGAATGATTTTCCAGAGCTTGCATTTTACACATGAAAAACCTTTTAATGATGTTGTTCTTCATGGTCTGATTCGTGATGAACAGGGACGTAAAATGAGTAAATCTCTGGGTAATGGGGTAGACCCAATGGATGTCATTGACCAGTACGGTGCTGATGCTTTACGCTGGTTCTTGCTCAATGGTACAGCTCCAGGACAAGATACTCGCTATAATCCTAAGCAACTAGCATCTGCTTGGAACTTCATCAACAAGATATGGAATGCTGCTAGATTTGTGATTATGAATTTACCAGAAGATGCGCAAGCTGCTCATATGCCTGATACTAGTGAGTTTGATTTGTCTGACAGCTGGATATTCGATCGTTTAAATCACACTGTTAGCGAAGTAACTCGTTTATTTGATGATTATCAATTTGGTGAAGCTGGTCGAGAATTATACAACTTTATTTGGAATGACTTCTGTGACTGGTACATTGAAATGGCTAAAGTTGCTTTAAATGGTGATAATCAAGAATTAAAAACCAGAAAACAAGATAATTTGATTTGGATTCTTGATCAGATCTTACGCTTGCTTCATCCGATTATGCCATTCGTGACAGAAAAATTATGGTTGTCCATGCCACACGATGGTGAATCAATTATGGTTGCCAAATATCCTGAACCACATGCTGAGTTTGAAAATGAACCAGCTCGTCGTGACATGGCTTTCTTAATCGAAATCATTAAGGCAGTACGTAATATTCGTATGGAAGTAAATGCTCCGTTGTCTTCTTCAATTGACATTATGATTCAATTAGAAGACGCAAAGAATGAAAGAATTTTAACTGACAATGAAGATTACGTTAAGAACTTTTTGCATCCAAAAGAATTAACCATTTCAACTCAAATTGCTGCACCAAAACTTGCTAAGACTGCCGTGATTTCAGGTGCACAGATCTTTGTTCCGTTAGCTGATTTAGTCAATATTGCAGACGAGATCAAGCGCATGACCAAAGAAGAAAAAGATCTGCAAGCTGAAGTTGAACGTTCAACTAAGAAACTAAGTAATCAAGGCTTTGTCGCACATGCTCCTGAAGCTGTGATAAATAAAGAAAAAGCGAAAAAAGCTGATTACGAAAATCAACTTCAAAGCGTTCAGGAAAGAATTCAAGAATTAAAGAAGAGTGAATAACGTGACTTTTACTAAAGCTCAAGATGTGATTAATTATTTATACTCACTTCCTAAACTGCACGATAAGGCAGATTTATCTTATATTAAAAGGGTTCTAGCCTTTTTGGGCAATCCGCAAGACCAAATAAAAACTATTCACGTTACGGGCACAAATGGTAAAGGCTCAACTTCTTATTATTTAAGTAGTCTACTGCAAAAGGCCGGTCAAAAGACTGGTCTTTTTGTTTCTCCGTACGTGTTTGAATTTAATGAACGTATTCAACTAAATGGTCAAAACATTAGTGATAACAAATTAGTGGAAGTCGCTAATACTGTAGAGGCAGCTTTAACTGCAATCCGCCAAATAGATAGTCAATTTTCTTTAGTTACTTTCGAATATGAAGTGGTAATGGCCTTTCTTTATTTTTCATTGGAAAAATGTGATTATGCGGTGATTGAAGTTGGAATTGGAGGAGAACATGATAAGACTAATGTAATTACACCTGAAATCAGTGTCATTACTACTGTCGGATTAGATCATGAAAAAATAATTGGTCCGACAATTGAAGATATTGCCCGTGAAAAGAGCGGGGTGATTAAGAAAAATCGTCCCGTTATTTTAGGTAATATTCCTCAAAAAGTGCTGCCTATCATAGAGCAGAAGGCTAAATCAGAACATGCAACTGTTAAATTGCTGGGACGGGATTTCACGGTTTCAGACGAAAAACAATTGCTTTATAAGGATCATTCTCAAAAAATATCATTTTTACCTAAACCGCTAGTTGAAGGTTATGATATCGGCGTTGCGGTTCAAGCATTTAGTTTGCTAGATCTAACTTTGTCTGCAAGTGACATTCAAGATGCTATTAATCACACTGTTGTTCCCGGGCGCTACCAAGTCCTGCAAAATAATCCGTTAATAATTTTAGATGGTGCTCATAATATTCAGGCTGTCCACAATTTGCTGGATTTTGCTCATCATAAACAAGAAAAAAGACACGGTCAAATTAGGATTTTGATCATGATGATGAAAGATAAAGATATTGCACAGGTTTTTGATTTATTTAAACCGACGGATCAGGTCTATTTGACTACTATCAACTATCCACGAGCAGCCAAGCAAGATGATTTTCCCGCCTGGGTTCAAGAAAGATACCCTTACTTTTCTGATTGGCAAACTTCCTATCTAAATCTAAAGCAAGCAAGTCAAACAAATGATATACTGCTAGTAACAGGTTCTTTTTATTTAGTGGGGGAAGTTTTGCAAAGGGAGAAACATAATGCGCGTTCACGGAATTAAAGAAGATATTAAAGGCATTCTTTTTGATATGGATGGCTTATTGGTAAACTCGGAAAATTTATATTGGCAGGCGAATATTCAGGCGGCAAAAGAGGCACATATAGGTACACCTGATGATATCTACCTTAAGCTTGTAGGTTCAACTAACACAGATATGAATGACTTTTACTTACAATATTTTGCGAATACCGAGCAGCGCGATCAATTCATTAAACGCACAGACGAACTGGTGTGGCAATGGACAGATGAGGGTAAGTTGAAATTAAGACCCGGTGTACAAAAAGCCCTTGATCTGTTTCAACAAGCTGGCTTACCAATGGCAGTTGTAACTAGTAACACTGAAGATGTGGTTGAACATAATTTGTGGGCAACTGGAGCACGCAATTATTTTCAATTTCACTTAAATTATGACGATGTGCAGAAAAACAAGGTCAAACCCAAACCAGCACCTGATATTTATCTTTTAGCTGCAGACAGACTCAATGTGGCAAAAGAAAACATTTTGGCTTTTGAAGATTCAGAGCCAGGCTTATTGGCTGCTGTTAATGCCGGTTTAAAGTGTGTGATGGTTCCCGACTTAATTCCTGCGTCTGCCAAAGATAAGCAAAAAGCGACCTTTGTCTGTCAGGATTTTTACGAGTTTTTGAAAAAAATTTACTAGATTTAAGCGTACTTAAATAGTGAAAGGATGGTTTTATGGAATTAATAAAATCTAAACACTATTTGGTAAAAACTGACTGGGAAATTTTAAATGATTTTGTCAATGAATTAAAAGAACTGGGAATAACAAAGTTTGATCAACTTGCTGTGAAGCTTAAAGAACTTAATATTAAAAACTTTGATGAATTGCTAAAATATATCTCTGGCAGCCAATGTAATGACGACTTGGCTATTTTAGCTGAAGGATTACTGGAAAGAATACGAGCAGCAGTTCCTGACCGTGATTTAATCATGACTTCAAGTAACGAAGTGGGAACATACCTGACTGATAAATTAGCTGGACACAAACAAGAAGAACTGTGGGCACTATATATAGATAATAGTAATCATATTATTGCTGAAAAAAGATTGTTTCAGGGAACTTTGGATAAGTCAATAGCTCATCCGCGGGATATATTCCGTTGGGCTGTGATATATGCATGTGCAGGGATATTTATTGTTCATAATCATCCTAGCGGTAACTTAATTCCATCTAGAAGTGATATTGAATTAACTAAAATGTTACAGGCAGCAGCAGACTTATTTCATATTGATTTTTTGGATCATTTCATTGTAGGTAAGGGACAGTATTTAAGTCTGCGTGAGCGACAATTATTTTAAATTCATCTTAAAGTTACATTCCATTTTCTTTTTTAAGTTGCACTTTATGCTATAATTATTCAAGATTTAGAGACTGCAATAATAAGGAGAGATTTTCGTGTTTGGATTAGGAGCAAAAAATATTGGCATTGATTTAGGAACTGCCAATACCCTTGTTTACATGGAAGGCAAAGGCATTGTCTTAAGAGAGCCTTCTGTGGTGGCAAAGAACACCCATACTGGGAAAGTAATCGCGGTTGGCTCAGAAGCAAGAGAAATGATTGGTAGAACGCCTGAAAGTATCGTAGCAATCAGACCAATGAAAGATGGTGTAATTGCTGATTATGATACAACAGCGTCAATGTTAAAATACTTTATCGAAAAGACAGTAGGTAATTCCAAACCATCAGCTATGATTTGTGTACCTTCAGGTGTCACAGAGGTTGAAAAAAGAGCAGTTATTGATGCTGCACGGGTTGCTGGCGCACGTGAAGCTTATGTGATTGAAGAACCATTTGCTGCAGCAATCGGTGCTGGTTTGCCAGTAATGGATCCCACCGGCTCAATGGTAGTTGATATTGGTGGCGGTACTACTGATGTTGCAACTATTTCACTAGGTGGTATTGTTTCCTCTACTTCAATTCGTCAAGCCGGCGACAAATTCAATAATGCTATTGTCAATTATGTTCATTCTAACTTTAACCTTCTAATCGGTGAAAGAACTGCTGAAGATATCAAGATTCAAATTGGTTCGGCTTCAGTTGAAAAAGCTGAGGGCATTGAATCAGTTAATATTCGTGGTCGTGATTTAGTCACGGGCTTGCCTAAATCAGTTGATGTTAAAGCTGTTGATGTTTCCAAAGCTATTCAAGATGTTGTACAAGATATTATTGTAGCAATCAGAGAAACTCTGGAGCAAACTTCTCCCGAAATTGCAGCTGATGTTATTGATCATGGTATTGTGCTAACTGGTGGTGGTGCTTTACTTAAGAATTTGCCTGATGTTATTTCAGAAGCTACTAAAGTTCCAGTTTTCATAGCACAAGATCCGTTAGATTGTGTCGCAGTTGGTACTGGTGAGTCTCTGAAAAATATCGAAGTAATGCGTAAAAGTCGCAGATAAATAAACTAGTCGGCTATTAGTGCCGACTTTTCTTTAGGGACTGTTTCCATATGAAGAAATTTTTACAAAATAAGAAATTATTATCAGCATGTATAATAGTGGTCTTGATTTTTGCTATTCTAGGTGGCAGTGTTTCTATGCGTAACAAGCGAAATACTCCCATGATTATTCAAAGTTTTGGTAACGATGTAGTTGCTGTTGGTGCAAGGATAATTGATTTTCCTCTTAGTTTTGTTTCTGGCAGTTTGAATAATGTTCACGATCTTATGAATACTCAGAATGAAAACAACTATTTAAAGAGTAAAGTTACTGATTTGGAACAAACAAAAACTCGGAATGCCACCCTTGAAGCTGAGAATAAGCAACTTAAATCAGCCCTTAAATTAAAAGAAAGTTTGACAGATTATGAGAAAATTCAGGCTTCAGTTATTTCTCGTTCGCCAGACAGTTGGTCAGATCTTTTAATCATTAATAAAGGGACAACAGCAGGATTACGTAAAAATATGGCAGTAATGTCTGGAGGAGGCGTTATTGGTCGTCTTGTAGAGGTGAATGCTGCTTCGGCTAAAGTTGAATTAATTACTACGAGTGATAAATCAGCTAACCGTTTTGCAGTTGAAGCTCAAGCTGTAAATGGTAAAAAAGTGCACGGCATCATCACTGTTATTGGTAATAATACTTTAGCTTTTACGCAAGCAGTTGACGGTAAAAAGTTAAAGCGTGGTACAAAGATATACACCAGCGGTATGGGAGGTAATTCTCCTAAAGGACTGCTTGTGGGTACAATTGCAACGACAACACATGATACATTTGGTCTATCTGACCTAGTTAAGATTACACCAGCTGGGGAATTAAATGACCCTTCTGTTGTTACAATTATCAAAAGAAAGGTGGATGACTAATGAGGTCTTTGCAAAAATTTAGTCTTGCTTTTGCCTTGTTTGTTGCTCTAGCAGTAAATGGCAGTCTGTCATTTTATCTCCACCAATTCTTTTCATTTGGTAATGCGTCAAATTTGTTGTTACCTGTAAGTATGATGCTAATTGCACTTTTTGATGATACGAATGCAAAAGAAATTTGGCTCGCTTTGGGTGCTGGCGTTGTTAGTGACATATATTCCTTTGGCATCATTGGTATTTATGCAGTTTGTTTGCCACTACTTTGCTGGCTTTTACAAAAGATCGCACGTTTTTTACCCGAAGTTTTTTGGGCTCGGATTTTAGCAGTTTTAGTTGCAGCAATTTTAGTTGACTCTTTTACTTGGCTTGTTCTCAATGTAACCGGTCTGTCTAATATTGCTTTTACAAGCCTTTTGCAAAGTATTTTTCCTACTTTAATTTGGTCTTTTATTTTTGCAGCAGCTACATATAGATTATGGTGGAATTTAGCACGAGACCATCCATTTATGATTAATTTAGAAAATTATCGCTAATAAAAAACGTGAGAAATTATTCTCACGTTTTTTTATTGGATAAAGCCAAGGGCGCCTACAGCTTGCATTACAACTGCTGCTAAAGTAATAATCGCCATTAACCAAGCCATTGCGATCGTCAGTTTTTCAAATTTAGATCTTTTTTTCTTATGTCTTCGCGTCATTGATAGACCTCCCTATTTGAACAATATTTTATGCTACTTAATTGTTTTTTTCAAACGACTAGTAGGATAAAATAGAAATTAATAAACGAGGTTATAATAAAAATGTTTTCAATTTTGATAATTCCATTAATAGGACTTGCATTGGCTTTTATTGTAAATAAAATTTTTCCCCGAGCAAAGTTTAGGGGCTATGACTTATTGCCCATATTTTTTATATATGGTTGTCATTTGATAACTAAACAGCAGCAAAAACCCGAATTTTTACCCTATGGCTTTTTTGTTTTTTTCTTTTTGGTAATCTTGCTTGCCATTTCCGATGCTGTCAAAAACAAAAACCTTTCCTTAGGCAAAACAATGCGTAAAATCTGGAACTATTTAACAGTGAATACAATTTTTTGGTATTTAGGCCTGTTATTTATGATGATATAGTCAAACTTAAAATAAAAAAATTAGCAAAAATACTAGTCGCAAACCCGAACAGGTTTGCGACTTTTGCTTTTTGTGTCATTAAAAAATAAATATTTAGCTTTTTTTGACTAAAAAGTGGTAGGAAGTGGTGAATTGTGGTAAATTATTCAGTGGAAGGGGGCTAAGCCATGTTCATGGGTGAATTTCATCACAATCTCGACAGCAAAGGACGTTTAATTATACCTGCCCGTTTGCGTAGTCAAATTGGTGACAAGATGATCTTTACCCGCGGAATGGAAGGCTGTATTTTTGGCTATACTACTGAAGCATGGCAAAAAATTGAAGCTAAATTAGCGCAACTTCCATTAACTAAGAGAAACGCTCGTAGTTTTACGCGTTTGTTTTACTCTGGTGCGATGGAATGTGAATTTGATAAACAAGGTCGTGTAAATCTGACCACAACGTTGAAGAAACACGCAGCCTTGGTTAAAGAATGTGTCATTGTAGGAGTTTCTGACCGAATAGAGATTTGGTCGAAAGAACGTTGGGAAAACTTCAGTGATGAAGCAAACGAAAACTATGATGATATCGCAGAAAATTTGGATGATATTGAACTATAACTATGGAATTCAAACACACCAGTGTACTCTTACACCAAACAATAGAAAATTTAAAACCAAAAAATGGTGGTCTTTATGTAGACGCGACATTTGGTGGTGGCGGACATGCAAAATATTTACTAGATCAACTTGCAAATGGCACTTTAATCGGCTTTGATCAAGATGAATATGCAATAAATTCGGCCAAGTTAAACTTTGCTGATTTACTCAAATCTGAGGCAAAACCTAAATTACAACTAGTACACGACAATTTTAGTCATTTAAAAATTAACTTGGTTAAGCTGGGTTACCAGAATGGCATTGACGGTATTTATTATGATTTAGGCGTATCTTCACCTCAATTCGACCAAGCACAAAGAGGCTTTTCTTACCGCTTTGATGCTAGGCTGGACATGAGGATGGATCAAACTCAAAGTCTTGATGCATATCAACTTGTCAATAATGCAAGCCAAAAAGAGTTAGCTGATATTTTGTATCAATTTGGCGGTGAAAAATTTTCTCGTCAAATCGCCCATAAAATTGTTCTTAAAAGACAAAAACAGCCAATTGAAACAACCTTTGAACTAGTTGAGGTTATTAAGGAAGCAATTCCAGCGTATGCACGTCGAACTGGTGGACATCCCGCAAAGAAGACTTTTCAAGCTTTACGTGTCGCTGTAAATCACGAGCTTGAAGTTTTAAATAAATCGCTTGAGGAGGCTATTGCGCTCCTTAGGCCCGGTGGTCGGATTTGCGTGATTACATTTCAGTCTGATGAAGACAAGATCGTGAAAAATATTTTTAAGAAATATTCTGAGGTTGAAGTTCCAAGAGGGATGCCTGTGATACCAGATGATATGAAACCAACACTTCGTTTGGTTAACCGCAAACCAATTGTAGCTTCTGCTGCAGAGCTTAAAAATAATAACCGCTCACACAGTGCAAAGTTGCGGGTTGCAGAAAAATTATAAAGAGGAAAAGGCAATGGCTGATAATTTAGCAAGAAAAGTAGAGTTTAATCCTAGTGAACAAAAAGTTCTACAACAAAGACAACGTCAGGTTCTTAATCATCACAATGTGGCCTGGACTGGCTTTGAGAAGTTCTTGCTTGCAGTAGGAATGATGATTACAATTGGCTTAATGACAATGCTTGTTTCTTCCAGTATTTCTGCTACTTCAGCTCAACATGAACTTACAAATGTGCAACGTTCTGTTGCTAAGAGTCAGAGTCAAGTTGGAGATTTGCATCAAGAACTAGGAGAACTAACTTCGAGCTCGCGCATGAATAAGATTGCTCGCAGCAAGGGGTTGGCTTTGAATGAAAAAAATATTAGGACTTTACGCTAATGAAAAAACGCGTTAGTAATTCGAATACTGAACAATCCAAAGCTCACGGATACCGTTTTACAGTCGGGAGATTTCTCGAGGTAGCTGTTGCTTTGGTTTTTCTTGTATTTATAGGTAGATTTTTATATATTGGTATTTCAAATAAAGTTAATGGGCAGAATTTAACAGCCAAGACTGAGCAGTTATATATGCGTAACCAAGTGCTAAAGGCTAATCGCGGCACTATTTATGATCGTAATGGTTTGGCAGTGGCTCAAGATTCTCACTTGTACACTATTTATGCAATTCTTGACAAGTCTTCTATCAATTATAAAAATAAGCCGGAGTATGTAGTAGATAAAAATAAAACTGCCCAAAAATTGTCTCAGGTCTTACCCCTTAAAGCAGACAAAATTTTAAATTATCTTAACCCATCACATTCTGTTTTTCAGGTACAATTTGGTACTGCAGGTTCTAATTTGACCAAAAAGCAAAAGGTTCAAATTGAAAAAATGAAACTGCCTGGAATTAAATTTTTTGAAACCCAGTCGCGTTTATACCCCAATGGTAACTTTGCCTCTCATATAATTGGCATGGCTACACCCAAGTTTGATGAAAAGACCAGACAACAAAATTTAGAGGGGACAATGGGGCTGGAGGCATGGTATGATGATGTGCTTACTGGCAAAAACGGTTACCAGCTATCAGCTGTCGATGCTTCGAACTTTCAAACACCTAACAGTGCCCATACTTATAAGGCACCTGTAAATGGTAACAATATTTATTTGACTATTGACTCACAGCTGCAAGCATATCTTGAAAGTAGATTGTCGTATGTGCAAAATACTTTTAACCCTGTTTCTATGACTGCTGTTGTAGAAGATATTAAAACAGGTAAAATTTTAGCTGCTTCTCAAAGGCCAACTTTTAACCCGCAAACAAAAAAGGGCTTGAAAAAGTCCTACCGTAATATTTTGGTACAAGATACGTATGAACCAGGCTCTGTTTTTAAAGTATTAACACTTTCATCATCTGTTAATAGCGGAAATTACCATCCTAACCAATATTATAATTCTGGTTCTGTTACAGTTAATGGTTCCGTAATTCATGATTGGCAACCACGTGGGTGGGGCAGCATACCTTTTTCACAAGCTTTCCCCCGCTCAAGTAATACTGGTTTTGTTCATATTGAGCAGCAGATGGGAGCGAAAACGTGGAAGAAATACCTCAAAAGATTTCATATTGGTCAAAAAACGGGAGTTACACTACCTGGCGAACAGGCGGGAACCATCGCCTTTAATTCTCCAATTGATCAAGCTGTTACCAGTTTTGGTCAGGGCGTTGACGTAAATGTCATGCAAATGATGCAAGCTTTTAGCAGTTTAGCAAATAATGGTCAAATGGTGAAGCCGCAATTTGTTGAAAAGATTACTGATGCCAATAATCATACTATTACCGGCTATCAAATTAAAAATGTGGGTCAGCCAGTTTATACTAAGGAAACAGCGGAAGTTGTGCTTAAAAACATGCGCCGGGTTTTAAATAAACGAATTGGTACCGGTGCAGCTTATCAAATGAAAAATCAAAGTATTGCTGTTAAAACAGGTACTGCGCAAATAGCTAACCTTAAAGGTGGGGGCTATTTGAAAGGTAATAATAATTATATCTTTTCTGTTGTTGGGGTGACACCGGCGAAACACCCGCGCTATTGCATTTACATTACTGTTAAACAACCTCGCAGGATGAGTAAACCTGCAGAAGTCATTCTCTCATCAATTTTTAAACCAATGATGAACAGAGTGATCATGATGTCAAAAAATGACCTGAATAGCTCAACGGTAGTTAAAGTGCCGGATATGAAGGGTCTAAGCTATGAAGAAGCTGAAAAGGTCACACAGCGTGTCGGTTTGAAACTGTTAAAAATTGGGACAGGCACGAAAATAACAGAGCAGTCTTATCCTAAGGGACAAAAGCAGCAAGCTGGAAAAACTATTTTGGTGCGGACGAATGGCAAACTTATTTGTCCGAACATGAAGGGCTGGAATCTTGATGAATTACATCAATTTGCTGACTTAACAGGTGTCAAATTAAGCATCAAAGGCTCAGGCGTGGTTCATAAGCAGAGTATTTCTGCTCAAAAGCCTCTAAAAACAGGAACCAAAATCAAAATACAATTAAAGGAGTAGCATTTTATGCTGATTATTAGCATTATTGCATTAGTAAGTTCGTTGGCATTCACAGGAATTGTTTTACCTTGGATGATTATTTTTATGAGGTCACATCATGAAGGACAGGAAATTCGTGATGAAGGACCAAAATGGCATGAAAAAAAATCCGGTACACCAACTATGGGCGGAGTGGTTTTTGTTTTAGCAGCAACCATTTCTACTATTTGGGTTTCTGCATGGCAACATGAAGTATCTAAGATGATGTGGATATTGCTAATAAGCATGCTGGGTTACGGTATTATTGGCTTTTTAGATGATGGCATCAAGCTCTTTTACAAACGTAATTTAGGTTTACGTGCGTGGCAGAAATTTTCCTTGCAAATTTTAGTTGCTCTTATCATCGTGATGATAGCAACAACTGATCATTTTAAATTTAATCTTTATCTGCCGTTTTTAGGTATGGTCAGCAGTGTTGTCATTTTTACCTTATTCGTCGTTTTCTGGTTGGTAGGTTTTTCTAATGCTGTTAACTTGTCAGACGGTTTAGATGGCTTGGCTACCGGTCTATCACTTATTGCTTATGCTACTTATGCCTATATTGCATTCAAGCAAAAAAACTTTGCGGTATTAATTTTCTGCATGAGTATTATTGGCGGCTTAATATCATTTTTTATTTTTAATCATAAACCTGCTAAAATTTTCATGGGTGATGCCGGATCATTAGCCTTAGGAGGCGGACTGGCAGCTGTCAGTATCTTTTTGCATAGACCGTGGTCGCTCTTATTAATCGGGATTGTTTTCGTTTGTGAAACTGCGAGCGTGATTTTACAAGTAATTTCATTTCAAACAACGGGTAAACGTATTTTTAAGATGACACCGATCCATCATCATTTTGAAATGCTGGGTTACTCCGAGTGGAAAGTTGATATTATTTTTTGGTTAGTTGGCTTAATAGGTAGTATTTTATATTTAGTAATATGGGGTTAAAAAATAATCAATGAGGCAAGTTAAAACATATCAGGATAAAAAAATTTTAGTTTTAGGCCTCGGTAAAAGCGGTTTTGCAGTAAGTAAATTACTGCTTAAACTTGGTGCAAAGCTGACTTTGAACGATAAGGCTGATTTAAGTAAAAATCAAAATGCGCAAATACTTGAGAAAATGGGTGTGCGCGTTATTGGCGGTAAGCATCCAGTTGAATTATTGAGTCAGGAACATTTTGACTATCTTGTTAAAAATCCTGGAATACCGTATGAAAATCCAATGGTGCAAGAGGCACAAAAATTAAATCTGCCACTAATTACTGAACCAGAAATAGCTCTGAGTGTCAGTGAAGCACCATATATTTGTGTCACTGGTTCTAACGGTAAAACTACCACTGTTATGTTGACACAGCAGATACTCGACCGCTATTTAAGCCGAAAAGGTCACCATGCTTATGCTGTAGGCAATATTGGCGTTCCTATTTCTTCTGTCGTAGAAAAAGCTACCAAAGATGATATTTTAGTTTGTGAAACCTCAAGCTTTCAGCTTCTTGGTGTAACCGATATTGATCCTGTTATTGCAGTAATTATTGATATTTATAATAACGTGCATTTAGATTATCATAAAACGTTCACCAATTACGTTAATGCCAAACTAAATGTTACTAGAACGCAATCAAGTGGACATTATTTCTTAGCCAACTTTGATCAAAAGGATATTTTACAAAAGGAAAAGCAAGCGACGAATGCTCAGGTTTTAACTTTTTCTGAAAATGATCGCACGGCAGATTATTTTATTGCCGATGGTTATTTACAAAATCAGCACGGAAAAATCATGAAAACTGCGGCTATGAAGCTGCCTGGTATACATAATCAGCAGAATGCTCTGGTTGCAAGTGCAATTGCACAATTAATGGGTGCTGCTGATGAAGACATTAGGGCAGTTTTAGCTAGTTTTACTGGTGCGAAGCACCGTTTACAGTATGTCATGACCCTTAACGGTCGGAAAATTTATAACGACTCAAAGTCTACCAATATTGAAGCGGCCTCAGTAGCGATTCCCGCCTTTTCTGAACCTGAGGTTTGGATTGCAGGAGGACTAGATCGCGGCTTTACCTTTGATTCATTAGTGCCCCTTTTAAAAAAACACGTGAAGGCTGTAGTTTTATATGGCGAAACCCGTTATTTGCTTGCAGATGCAGCACGTAAAGCAGGTATTACTAAAATTGTAATTGAAAATACTTTGCAGGAAGCAGTGCCTAAGGCGTATGATTTAACAACTGCGGGTGATGTTTTACTGTTCTCACCGGCATGTGCGTCATGGGATCAATTTAGGACATTTGAAGAACGCGGCGATTATTTTGTTAACTTTGTGAAGGAATTAAAGACGAAATAAAATGAGAATAATATTTACTGGTGGGGGAACTGGTGGACATATATACCCCATTATGGCACTGATTGAACGATTAAAAGAACGTAATTTAGCAACTAATGATGAAATTTTATTTGTTGGAACTAAAACCGGTCTAGAAGCAAAAATTGTTCCGGCAGCAGGGGTCAATTTTAAAACTATTGAAATGCGTGGTTTTTCTCGTAAACATATATTGAGTAATTTTGCTACAATTAACCTATTCTTAAAAGCTACAAAAAAAGCAGAGAAAATCATTACTGATTTTAAGCCTGATCTGGTTATGGGAACCGGTGGCTATGTTAGCGGGGCAATGGTCTATCAAGCAGCAAAAATGAAAATTCCTACGATGATCCACGAATCAAATTCCGTTGTCGGAGTTGCTAATAAGTTTTTAGGTCATTATGTAGATAAAATTTGCTACACATTTGATGATGCGGCTAAGCAGTTTAGAGAAAAAAAGAAACTGGTCAAAACAGGCAACCCGCGTTCACAGCAGGTGCTCAATTTATCTGCAACCAAGGTTGATATGCAAGAAGAATGGGGTCTAAATCCGCAAATACCGACTGTTCTGGTATTTGGTGGTTCTCGGGGTGCTTTAGCTATCAATAGGATAATGCTGAAATCATTGACTCGACTTGAAAAGAAACCTTATCAAGTTATCTGGGTAACAGGAACATATTATTATAAGGAAATTGAGCAAAAATTGGCTGGTGTCGATTATGGCAACAGTATAAAGGTTTTGCAATACGTAAAAGATATGCCGGCTCTATTACCAAAAATGATTTGTGTAGTTTCTCGGTCGGGAGCTACCAGTATTGCTGAGTTTACTGCCTTGGGTGTTCCCGCAATTCTAATACCTAGTCCCAATGTAACTCATAATCATCAAATGAAAAATGCACTTGATCTTGAAAAAGCAGGAGCTGCAACGGTGATTGCGGAAGATGATCTTAATATTAATAACTTCATTTCTTCAATAGATCATATTGTGCTTGATCGCAAATACTATAATGAGATGAGTCAGGCATCCAAAAAACTGGGTGTTCCAGATGCTTCAGATCAAGTAATTAAAGTAATGCAAGAAATTTCCCAATAAAAAGGAGGTGGGGCAGTTGACTAAAAAGCGCGTAACCAAGATAGATCCAAAGGAAAAGTTGTCACCTTATTTGGACCATCAATCTAATCGACAAAAGAAAAAGACCAAAGCTAAAACAAAGATCTCTGCCTCGCTTTCCCAACTACGTAATGAAAGAAAGTCAGCGTTATTAAAGCGTTTAGGTCTCCTTGTTGGTATATCACTTTTTGCGATTTTAGTTTTAGGTTATTATATTTCTCCTCTTGCCAATGTTAAAAGTGTTCAAATAGAAGGAGAAACCGACCTGCCAGTAAAAGATGTAGTTACTGCTACCGGAATAAAAGCCAGTGATAAGGTCGTTGACTATCTTTTTAATAAGCAAGTTGTAAATAACAAATTATCCCAGAAATACTCTGAAATTAAAAATGTCAATTTTCGGGTGAAACATTTTAATAATTTAGTAATTAAAATTGATGAATATCACACTAAAGGATATATCAAAACAAATAAGGGTTATCGCAAGATACTTTCGCATGGCAAATTAGGTAGCCAATATATTCCTTGGTCAAAAGTTAGCTCAGATAAACCGGTTTTTGTCGGATACAATCACGAAATTTCCTTAAAGGAAACTTTAAATTTGTTCAACAGCTTACCGAGTGATTTTCAAGATCAAATCAAATTATTAAGTGGCAATACTCGCAGAAAATCCCAAGTAATATTTTTAATGAAAGATGGAAATGTAGTTATTGGCAACGTTTCTACCCTCAAAAGCAAATTAAAGTATTATAATAAAATAAAAACTAAAGTGGGAAAAAATACTTTGATTGATTTGGAAGTAGGTGCGTTTAGCAGGCCACTTACACCAAACGAAAAGCGAGCTTATGGTTTAACTTAGGCTGATTTTGAGCTCCTTTTATGGTAAAATTTTTTTAAAAGCAGCAACAGGGGGTAAATTTTGGACAATTCAAATTTATTAGTGGGCTTAGACATTGGTACCACAAGTGTGAAAGCGGTTGTAGCCGATTCAGGCAAGGTAATTGGAGCAGTTGCGGTTCCTAATCAAGGGATGCGGCATGGTAATATAGTTGATATTGATGAAACAGCATCTGCTATTAGTAAAGCATTAAAAGAAATAGCTAAAAAAACAAATGCTAATATTTATCGAGTTGTAACTGGTATACCTGTAGGAATGTTGCAGCTTGAAACTGCAAGCGATTTGGTTAATGTAGGCGATAATGGTCAAGAGGTTGGCAATCAGGATGTAATGCGTGTTGTACGTGCTGCAGTCAGATCTGCCGTTAAAAATGAACGAGAACCTATTGCCTTTTTGCCAAGCCGTTTTTTAATTGATGGCAGAACTGAAGTTGATGATCCCCGCAAAATGATTGCTCATTCGCTTTCCGTACAGGGTATCATGCTGACTGCCCCGGCTAGTCCTTTGCATAATATTAAAAAAGCTATTGAACGTGCTGGCTATCGTAACAACTTTTTTATTCCCACCCCACTTGCAATTGCCAGCGTAGCCTTAACTGAAAGTGAACGTCATTTTGGCTCAATTATCCTTGATTTAGGCGGGGGTGTTACTACTGCTACTGTAATTCACAATAATCAGATTAAATATGCCAATATCGATTTTGAAGGTGGCAGCGATATTAGTAGTGACATCTCAGTTGTTCTCAGCACCTCAAAAAGAGACGCTGAACAAATTAAATTAGATTATGGTTATGCCGATCCTAATTTAGCCTCAAGTAAAAATAAATTTGCAGTAAATAGCGTCGGTTCCAACGGCCAACAAATGATTGATGAGGAATATTTAAGTGAAATAATCAACGCTCGGGTTATGCAAACCATTGATAGAATTGAAAAAGGTTTAATTAAGCATGATGCCTTGAAATTACCGGGCGGCATTGTGATTACAGGTGGAAGCAGCCTTCTACAAGGTTTTGATAGCATAATTGCCAACACTTTAAACGTCAAAGCCAGAATTTATCAACCAGATCAGATTGGAATGCGCAACCCAATTTACTCAGCTGCTTTCGGTGTTGTGAACTATGCATATAAAATGTCGGATATTGATTTTTTAGTAATTAATGCTATATACGGTAGTAACTCGTTAGGACAAGAAGAAAATTCAGCTCCAAAAAGTACAAAAACTTCTAAAAGAGCGGCTGCTGTTAATGAAACAAAAAGAAAAGAAGAATATAATAGACATGAGTTACTAAAGCGAGAAAAAAGTTCGCAAAGTAAACCGAAAAATAATACGCAAAATAAAGATAAAAGCTTTAAGAGCTTTTTTAAAAAGTTCTTTGATTAAAGGTGGTTAATTAGATGGATTTCACGTTCGATTCAGACGACAATAAAAATGCTGTCATCAAAGTTATTGGTGTCGGTGGTGCTGGTGGTAATGCTGTTAATCGGATGATCGATGATGGTGTGCAAGGAGTATCTTTCGTTGCTGCTAACACTGATGTGCAAGCATTAAATAGTAATAAGGCTGAAAATAAAATTCAACTTGGGCCTAAATTGACAAGAGGATTAGGTGCGGGTTCTCACCCAGAAGTTGGTCAAAAAGCTGCAGAAGAAAGTGAGCAGACTATTGAGGATGCATTAAAGGGTGCGGACATGATCTTCATTACTGCCGGTATGGGTGGCGGCACTGGTACTGGTGCTGCACCTATTGTAGCTAAAATTGCGCGGGAGACAGGCGCCTTGACTGTCGGTGTTGTCACTCGTCCTTTTACTTTTGAGGGTCCTAAGCGTTCAAAAAATGCTGCTGAGGGAATTGCGCAACTGAAACAATATGTTGATACACTAGTTATTATTGCCAATAACCGTTTGCTGGAAATGGTTGATAAGAAAACTCCAATGATGGATGCCTTTAAAGAAGCCGATAATGTTTTAAAGCAAGGTGTACAAGGTATTTCTGATTTGATTACTTCCACTGATTACGTAAACCTTGATTTTGCGGATGTTAAAACAGTGAT
Organism: Lactobacillus sp. W8093; assembly: GCF_016100925.1. Taxonomy (NCBI): domain Bacteria; kingdom Bacillati; phylum Bacillota; class Bacilli; order Lactobacillales; family Lactobacillaceae; genus Lactobacillus; species Lactobacillus sp. W8093. The sequence continues at coordinate 116,541 of NZ_JACFRL010000003.1, forward strand.
GGCTAACCAAGGAGCGGCTTTAATGGGAATTGGTCGTGCAAGTGGTGAAAACAGAACGGTAGAAGCTACTAAGTTGGCTATTTCGTCTCCTTTACTTGAAGTATCAATTGATGGTGCTAAACAAGTTTTGCTTAACATAACGGGTGGTCCTGATTTAACTTTATTTGAAGCACAAGATGCGTCTGAGATAGTTTCTAAGGCTGCTGGAGATGATGTCAATATTATTTTTGGTACTTCCATTAATCCTAATTTAGGAGATGAAGTTGTGGTAACTGTAATTGCGACTGGGATAAATTCACAAGCAGAAGAAGAAGCTTCTAAGCAGTTACCAGGTCACAGCCACCAGATTAAATCTCATCCTGAAAGTGTTAGTTCAAATAGTACTGCTGAAACAGCTAACAGAACAGTTTCTGAACCAAAATCAGGCTTAAGTAGCGCTTCCGGTTCAGTACAGCAAGCTCCTAAGCATAAACCTATGGTCGATCCGACAAGTGTCTGGGGCTTAGACAATGATAATGAAGGGAATCGTCGTACAAATCCAAGTGAGATAAGTTCACAAGAAGAAACTTCAAGTTCATTTGATGACGATGATCAGAGCCGAATTTCACAAATCGAAACTAACGCTTTTGATGACGATGATACTGATGACATTCCATTTTTCAGGCATCGTGGTGAAAACTAATAGGAGGCAAAAGTAATGGCTTTTAGTAAGATAGGCAAGTTCTTCGGTGTTGCCAGCGATGATGACGAAATGCTGGAAGATGAATACGGTGAAGAACAGCAGATAGCTGATGAGGACAATCTTAATAACGGTGCAATTGATCGTGACAAGGTAGTTTCTATCAAGTCGGGTATCAGCGCGAATAAGAGTAAAATAGTTCTTTATGAGCCACGTGTATATTCAGATGCAAAAGATGTTGCCCAAAATTTGCTTAGTAATAAAGCGGTAATCATTAATTTTAGCCGAATGGAAGATGCTTCTGCTAGGAGAATTGTCGATTTTATCACGGGTACTGTTTACGCTTTAAATGGCGAAATTCAACGTATTGGGGATAAAATATTTTTGGCTACACCACCAAAGTTTGTTACTAATGGTAAAATTAGTGATTTAGTTGATAAGAAAGATACTTTGAGTTAATGGCAATCAGAATAATATACTACGGAATTTACATACTAAACTATGCCATTTGGATATATAGTATTGTTATGGTGATTGATGCGATTTTAAGTTGGGTTCCTTCAATGCGTGATTCAGCTGTTGGCAGAATAATTAATCGCATTATTGATCCCTACTTAAATCTCTTTCGTAAAGGTCCAATTGAACGGTTATCACAAACTATCGGAATTGATATTTCTTTTTTAATCGGTTTATTATTGCTTTACTTTGTGCAGGATTATGCTATTAAATGGCTTGCGAATATTCTTTTCCGGATATTTGCTTAATTTCAATTTAAAAATGAATAAAATAGCTGATAAAACTCGTTAAACAAAACTTAGCTTTATCAGCTATTTATTTACAATTTACTTACCTGCCTTTACAAGTTTGTTCATGCTATAATTAATCAAAAAAGAAGTTTCATTCTCAAGTGGTTGAGTGTTTTTAGGAGGAATTTTGTGAAAATAGAAAACGTTTATAAGCGTAGCCATTATGCTAAAAACGTTTTATTTAAGAATGATGTTGCTGCAGAAAAAACAGTAGATAAAATGGCTGGTTTTATCAACGACGTTCTTTATAAGCACAACATGGTATTGACAGATTTTTTAAATCCTGGAGAAAGGGATATTCTCAAAAGTGTAGCTGGTGACGATGTTAGCTTGCTCGAATTTGGCGGCTATAATTCTGCCGAAAAAAAGCGGGTATTGTTAGATAATAGTAATTTAGAGTTCTCACCAGCAGCATTTCAAATCACTGTTTTTGCCATTGAATATTCCCAGAAATTTGCCACCTTGACTCATAGTGCAATCTTGGGTTCTTTAGCTAATTCTGGTGTTGAAACATCAACTTTTGGCGATATTATTACCGATGGTGCTGGTCACTGGCAATTTTTTGCTAAAAGTGAATTGAGCGATTTTTTTACCAGTGAAATAAATTATATTGGTCACACGAAGGTGAGATTAAGACCTACCACTAAGCAAAAAGTTCTTACTGTAGAAGATGATAGCGCACAAGCGTCTGCCATTGCTTCTTCTTTAAGACTAGATGCGTTAGTAGCTGCTATAACGAAAAAAAGCAGACAACAAAGCAAAAATGATATAGCAAATAATTTGGTTAAATTGAATTGGCATAGTGCAACCAATTTTAATATAATGATTAAAGAAGATGATGTCCTAAGCATAAGACACTTTGGCAGAATAAAGATTTTAGACATTAAAACAACTAGGAAAGGTAAATTTAAGGTGGTGTATAAACTGTGGCAGACGAAAAGGAAAAAGAGCAAAGACTAACTCCGATGGAAATTCACAATAAAGAATTTAAAAAGCGGGGCTTCAGTGGATACGATAGACGTGAAGTAGATAGTTTTTTAGATCAAATTATTAACGATTATGGCGATGCTCTTGATCAAACTGTTGATTTAAAAAATAAGGTTGTCAATTTACAAAATCAAGTTTCTGAATTACAGAAACAAGTTGACCAGTATCAACAAAATGAAAATGCAACTAAAGAAGCAGTAGGTAACGCTAAAATTAAAGCGGAAAGAATCATCAACGATGCAACTGTTCAGGCAAATAATGAGGCTGAACAGGCCAAGATTGATACTGATTATCAGCGTCAGCAGCTTGAATCAGTTAAATCCGATTATGATCGTGTTAAAAAAGAGGTTGCTGGTTACCGTAGTTATATTCAAGAGCTTTTACAAAAAGCTATTGGAAATCTTAATGATGAAAAATGGCAAAAAGCTCTTGATAAATACTTTGGTACAGAGCGTTTTTATCCTCCAGATGGTGCAGAACCAATCATGTTAACTGATGAAGAAGAAGAAGTTGACGTTGACGACGATGATGACGATGATGGCATCGAGGTTGACAACGATAGTGTCGATGAAGTAAACTTTGAACAAGACATTGACGAAGATAATGATAGTCCTCAGCCAATGACGGGTGATAGTCCCAGCATTGAAACTGTCAATAATCAAAGCAGTTCTTCCAATACCAATAGTTCAGGTCCTACTGTTATCTTTCCGAATGACTATAAAAATCATAAATAACAAACTGGCAGTAAAACCTAAGAGCAATTCAGCGAATTAGCGCCGGTGTGAGGCTAGTATCAGAGCTCAAAGGTTGATCAGCTGTTAATAATGGTTTGTTACGTAAGTTGTACGATACACAATCAATAAGTGGAGCTTAAAAGCTCAATTTAGGTGGTACCACGATAATTAACCTCGCCCTAATTTTAGGACGAGGCTTTTTTTACAGAAAGGAATAAAAATGCGAGTGAAAGATACTCTTAATTTGGGTAAGACCAAATTCAAAATGAGAGGAAATTTGCCTGTAAGAGAAGCGCAATGGCAAAAAGAATGGGAAGAAAACAAATTATATGAACAGAGATTAAAGTTAAACAAGGGTAAGCCTCGTTTTGATTTGCATGATGGTCCGCCATTTGCTAATGGCAATATCCATATCGGTCATGCTATGAACAAGATCTCTAAGGATATTATTGTTCGTTTTAAAAATATGAACGGCTACTATGCTCCTTACGTTCCTGGCTGGGATACTCACGGCTTACCAATTGAACAGCAACTGACTAAGCAGGGTGTTGACCGCAAGAAGATGAATCTGGCAGATTATCGTCAACTTTGTCAAGATTTTGCTCAAGAAGAAGTCAAAAAGCAAATGGCTGACTTCAAGCGCTTAGGTGTTATGGGTGATTGGGATCATCCATACATTACTTTTCAGCCTGAATACGAAGCAGAGGAAATTCGCGTTTTCGGTAAAATGTTCGAAAAGGGCTATATCTATAAAGGTAAAAAACCTGTATATTGGTCACCTTCAAGTGAGTCAACTCTAGCTGAAGCCGAAGTTGAATACCATGATATCAAGTCACCATCAATTTATGTTTCTTTCCCGGTTAAAGATGGCAAAGGTCTTTTAGACACCCAAAACACTTATTTCTTGATTTGGACAACTACACCCTGGACTATTCCTACTAACCAAGGAATTACTGTAAATCCGGGCTTTGATTATTCAGTAGTTCAAGTTGACGATAAGCGGTACGTTGTTGGTACTGAGCGATTAGAAGCAGTTGCTGCAGAATTGGGCTGGAATGACTATAAAGTTACCCAACACCTAAAGGGTAAAGATATGGATCGTATGGTAGCTAAACACCCACTATATGATCGTGATTCTTTAGTAATGATTGCTTTGCATGTCACTGCCAGTGATGGTACTGGTCTAGTTCATACAGCTTCCGGCTTTGGTGAAGATGACTATAATGTAGCGCAAAAATATGGCATTCCCGTTTATAGTCCAATGGACAATAAGGGTTGCTTTACAGCAGAAATTGAAGATCCTGATTTAGTAGGATTATTTTATAATGATGCAAATAAAGTTGTCAGCGAAAAATTAAAGAAGTCAGGCAATTTACTGAAACTAAGTTTCTTTACCCACTCATATCCACATGATTGGCGCACAAAAAAGCCTGTGATTTATCGTGCTACTACCCAATGGTTTGCATCAATTGATAAGTGTCGCCAGCAAATTCTTGACCAAATTGATCAAGTTAATTTCACTCCTTCTTGGGGCAAATTACGTTTGCATAACATGATTAAGGACCGTGGCGATTGGGTAATTTCAAGACAGCGGGCATGGGGTGTTCCTTTGCCAATCTTTTACGCAGAAGATGGTACTCCAATTGTTACGCCAGAAACTATTGAGCATATTGCCCAGATTTTTGATAAAGAGGGCTCTAATGCCTGGTATAAGAAGACTGCTAAGGAATTATTGCCTGAAGGCTTCACTTCTGAGCATTCTCCAAATGGTAAATTTACCAAAGAAACAGATATTTTAGACGTATGGTTTGATTCAGGGTCTTCTCATCAAGCCGTATTAGCTAAAAGACCTGATTTGCGCTTCCCATGTGATCTTTACCTTGAAGGCAGTGACCAATATCGGGGTTGGTTTAACTCCAGTTTGATTACTTCTGTAGCAGCAAAAGGAATTGCTCCATATCGCGGGATTTTATCTCAAGGATTTGTTCTGGATGAAAAAGGACATAAAATGTCCAAATCTTTAGGTAATGTAATTTCACCAAATGATGTCATCAAGCAAATGGGTGCAGAAATTATTCGTTTGTGGGTCGCATCTGTTGATACTACTTCTGATGTTGCAGTTTCACAAGATATATTGCGTCAGACTTCAGAGAGTTACCGTAAGATTAGAAATACATTCCGCTATATGTTGGCCAATACTTCAGATTTTGACCCACAAGTCAATCGTGTAGAATACCAAGATCTCAACTCAATTGACCAATACATGGAGGTACGTCTTAATGATTTGGTTAAAACTTGTCTTGACAGTTATGAACGTTATGACTTTAATAATGTTTATAAAAAGGTATTCGCATTTATTTCAAATGAACTGTCTGCCTTTTACTTAGACTTTGCTAAAGACGTGCTTTACATTGAAAACCAGGATAGTCATGCAAGAAGATCAATGCAAACCGTTATCTATGATGCTGCCGTTAAATTGGCCAAAATTTTGACACCAATTTTGCCACACACAATGGAAGAAGTTTGGTCTTTCCTTAAAGAAAAAGAAGATTACGTTCAACTTGCAGAAATGCCTCAGGTTGAGACATATTCAAACCATGATGAATTGACTGAAAATTGGCATAAATTCATGAACTTACGTGATGATGTCTTAAAAGTTCTTGAAGAAGCTCGTGATCAAAAATTAATTGGTAAATCATTTGAAGCTGCGGTTACAATTTATCCAACTGCTGAAATGCAAACAGTTTTAACTAAACTGAACGCAAACTTTAGACAAATTTTAATTGTTTCTAAATTAACTATTGCCTCAGGTGCAGCACCTGAAAATGCGCAAAAATTGCCAAATGGTGCTTTTATAGTTGAACATGCTGAAGGTGAAGTTTGTCCACGTTGCCGCATGATCAGAACAGACATTGGTACAGATAATAAAATACCTATGTTATGCGGAAGATGTGCTAAGATAGTTGAAAAAGATTATCCCGAAGCAGTTCAAGAAGGCTTGGAAGAATAATGCGTTACGGTAAAGTAAAACAGTTTGACCGAAACAGCAGTTTTGGTTTTATCACTGATGATGAAAATCAGAAATCATATTTTGTTTTTTATACAGCTATTAAAGAAGAAGGTTATCGCCGCTTGCAAGTTGGTCAAAAAGTTAAATACCAACTCGCTCAAGGTAAAAATGGCTTACAATGTGTCAACGTATATTTAGCTGATTAACAGGAAAGTGAATAATGGATTTAACAGAAACTGAAATCTCTTCAAAACAAATTTTTACGGGTCGTATTGTCGATCTTTCTGTAAGAACGATTAAATTGCCCAATGGTGAAACTGCCTCGCGGGAAGTGGTAAAACATCAACCTGCTTCAGCTGCTATCGCAGTAAATGACAAGCAGGAAATGTTGCTGGTCGAACAATGGCGTGAACCGATTAAAGAACTGACTTTAGAAATTCCTGCTGGTTTAATTGATGATACTGATGCTAGTCCACTGGATGCGATGAAACGAGAGCTGAATGAAGAGGGCGGCTATCATGCAGATTACTGGGAGAAAATTACTGAATTTTATTCTTCACCAGGTTTCACTGACGAAAAGCTCTATTTATTTTATTGCGATACATTAACAAAACTGACTGATAAAAAGGCGCTTGACCCAGACGAGTTTCTTACTAGTCATTGGTTTAATTTAGAAGAGTTGAAACGTCTTTCAGCAGAAGGTAAAATTGTTGATGCCAAAACTTTATATGCAATGAGCGTATGGGAAAATATGCTGCTGACAAGCGCTGATACTAAGGAACAAAATGACTGAAAAACGATCTGATTACCGTAAAAAATTAAAACGGCAAAGGGGTAAAAAGGTTCTAAACTCCATCAAGTCTGCTTTTGATGATAGTGATGAAGAAGTTGATGTTAATCCTGAATTTACCCGTGATGCGAATGAAGTTGTGCACACAAACGAGCAGGTTAATGCAGAAACTGGCGAAAAGAAACGAAACTCTCCCAATAGAGAAGCTAAGTCACAGTCACCTACAAGTCAGGAAAAAGCTTTAAAATTAAAAGGCAAACTCAATCGTGCCATTTTAATTGTGGCTGTTTTAATAATTTTGGTATTATTTGCGTTATTTCACTTATAAAATTGAACGAGGGTAAAAATGAAGATAGCAATTATTGTCCCAATGGAAATTGAGGCTGAATATTATTGTAAGTATTTTCACTCTGGTCACAAAGAAATGTTCGGATCTACTACATTCGAGCATTTTTGCGTTAATCAGAATGATGTATATATAGGTTTGAGCGGAATAGGCAAAGTGCAAGCAGCTATGAATTTAGCTAGTTTACTAAGTCTAGTTGATATTGATTTAATTTTTATGACCGGTACTGCTGGGTCTTTACAAGATAGTGTTCATAAAGAGGATTTAATTTTGGCAAGTGCTTTTGCGTATCATGATGCCCATAACACTTTGGCTGGTGATTATGTTGAAGGACAAATACCGGGCGAGCCGGCGTTATTCAACTTAGATTCAACTGCTAGAAGTAATTTTGCTCAATTTTTACAGAAAGAAAAGATTGATTATCAAGAAGGATTAATTGTTACAGGCGATTCCTTTATTGGTTCTCAAGTACAAAAAGATGAAATCAAGCAGAATTTTTCTACTGCTTTAGGAGTAGAGATGGAAGGAGCTGCTTTTGCTCAAGTAGCTTATCATTTTGAAAAGCCCTTGATTGGCTTACGTGCCATTTCAGATAATGGTAACCAAGATGCTAACGGCGATTTTGACCATTTTGCTCAAAAAGTTGGTGCAACAGCCGCTAAAATAATTTGTTCATACATAGAGAAGATGGCTTAAACTAATGACAGAAGTTTATTTAGATAATGCTGCTACAACACCAATGTCAGATAATGTAATTAATGTTATTACGGCAGAAATGAAAAATGACTTTGGTAATGCTTCAAGTACATATGAACTAGGACGAAAGGCTCGTCATGTTGTCGACTTAGCCAGACGAAAAGCGGCACATGCGATAAATGCTTCAGAAAGTGAAATTATTTTTACCTCCGGAGGCTCAGAAAGTAATAATACTGCAATTTTTGGTACAGCACATAGTCGCCAAAATATCGGCAAGCGTATCATCACAACGAAAATTGAGCACCCGTCCGTTTTAAAACCAATGCAGCAGTTGCAACTGGAAGGCTATGATGTCGTTTATCTGGATGTTGACGAAAATGGGCGTATTTCTTTAGCAGATTTAAAAGAGGCACTTATTCCTCAAACTATTTTGGTTTCAATTATGGCTGTCAATAATGAAATGGGTACAATCAACCCTTTGGCGGAAATTGGAGCTATTGTAAAGCCCAGCAATGCTTATTTTCATGTTGACGCAGTCCAAGGCTTAGGTAACATAGACTTGGACGTAGAGAAAATGAATATTGACTTATTGTCAACTTCTGCTCATAAAATAAACGGACCCAAGTTTTTAGGCTTTTTGTATGAAAGAAATGCAATTAACTTGCCGCCGTTAGTTTATGGTGGTGAACAGGAAACTAAACGCAGAGCAGGCACTGAGAATGTTCCTGGAATTGCGGGCTTTGGTGAGGCCATCAGTGAAATTGCTGCCATAGATAAGGCGCAACTGCAAAAGAAATATCAAAAGCTGCAAGGTATAATTTTAAATCAACTTGAAGAAGCTCACTTAGACTTTCAAGTAAATGGCGGCATTAAAGAATATGATTCACATCATATCTTAAATTTGTTTTTTAATGATGTTTCTACCACTCTTTTGCAGACAAATTTGGATTTAGCAGGTTTTGCGGTTTCCGGTGGCTCTGCCTGTACCGCAGGCTCAATTGAACCTTCGCATGTACTAGTTGCATGTTTTGGTAAAAAATCGCCAAGAATTAATGAATCCATTCGGGTCTCTTTTGGACGCTTCACTACGGAGAAAGAGGTGCGCGCTTTTGCAAATCAGTTGGTTAAAGTTGTGAGCAAGCTCCAAAACAAAATAAAATAATTGCTTTTTAAAGCAGATATGCTTATTATTAGTAAGTGAGGTAAAATTATGGCAAATACAGTTATTATTAATGGTGATACACGCAAGTTTACTCTTAGCCCAGATTTAAAACTCTATGCGTTAATCGATGCGGGCTTTGTTAAAACCGTTAAAGGTAATTTTAGTTATGAACATCCGCTTTATAATGAATCGCCATACGATGCCCCAACTAAGTTAAAAATGACCATTAATAAAGAAATGTCTCATTTAACAATGGTTGTGACTGATAAAAATGGTCTGCAAAAGGTTAATATTTTTAAGAATAAGCAATTAGCTCCTACAGTTGAACTTTTAGACTATATTTTGAAAGATTTAGAGGAGCGAAATATTATTGTTGCAGTGAAGGATTGATTAATTTGGCAAAAAGCAAAACAAGAGTTGTTGTTGGTATGAGTGGAGGAGTTGACTCCTCAGTTTCTGCCCTCCTTTTAAAAGAGCAAGGCTATGATGTTATCGGCGTATTCATGAAAAATTGGGATGACACCGATGATTCAGGTGTTTGCACTGCGACTGACGATTATGAAGATGTTAAAAGGGTGGCCGATCAGATTGGCATTCCTTATTATTCTATCAACTTTGAAAAAGAATATTGGCATCGCGTTTTTGAATATTTTTTAAACGAATATAAAAAAGGGCGCACACCAAACCCTGATGTTATGTGTAATAGCCAAATTAAATTTAAATCATTCTTGGAATTCGCACTCAATCTTGACGCTGATTATATTGCAATGGGTCATTATGCCAAAACCTTTAAGGACAAGAATGGCGTTACCCATATGATGCGTCCTAAAGATGGTAATAAAGACCAAACTTACTTTTTAAGTCAGCTGAGCCAAGAACAAATTAGTCGTGTGCTATTTCCATTAGCTAACCTGACTAAGCCGCAGGTGCGTGAGATTGCACTTAAAAGTGGTTTAGCTACTGCTAAGAAGAAAGACTCAACTGGAATTTGCTTTATTGGTGAAAGAAACTTCCGTAAGTTTTTGAGTGAGTTTTTACCTGCCCAGGCTGGAGATATGATTACACCAGATGGCAACGTTGTTGGTCATCATGCCGGTTTAATGTATTATACTATTGGTCAAAGATCAGGTTTGGGGCTTGGTTCAACTAAAGAATCAACAGCACCTTGGTTTGTAGTTGGTAAAGACTTGCAAAAGAATCAACTGATTGTTCAGCAGGGCTATGACAGCAAATTGCTCTATGCGACGGAGCTAGAAGCTAGTGATATGTCATTCTTTACTGGCCAACCCGAGCATGATTTTGAGATCCATTGCACTGCTAAATTCCGTTACCGTCAGCCTGATGTTGGTGTGACTGTATCGTATGATGCAGCAAACAATAAGGCAAAAGTCTACTTTGATGAGCCTGCTCGTGCTGTTACTCCGGGACAAGCATTGGTTCTTTATCAAGGCGAAGAATGCTTGGGTGGCGGCAATATTGATTGTGCTTACCAGAATGAGCAACAATTACAATTAGTTTAATTTTAGCTATCAAAGGGAATGTCTTCGGCATTTCCTTTTTTGCTTGCTCCTACTCTTTTTCTTTTAAACAAATTAAATGATAAACTAGAAACTAATAGCAACAGAAAAGGATAATTATTTAATGCAGATTTATTTTGTCAGACATGGTAAAACAGAATGGAATTTACAAAAACGTTTTCAGGGGGCACACGGTGATTCACCACTTTTAACTCAAAGTCTAATTGATATCGGCAAACTGGCTGATTATTTACGAGGAACAAATTTTGCCGGCATTTATACTAGTCCCTTAAAAAGAGCAAAAACTACGGCAGAAAATTTTGCTGAAATTTCTGGTTATAAAGCCCAAATAAATGTAGATGAGCGTTTGCGCGAGTTTGATCTGGGAGCGATGGAAGGGCTCACTTTTTCCGAAGCCGAAAGTAAATATCCCCAACAAGTTGATGATATCTGGAATCAACCTGCAAAATATGATGGTCACAGTATTGGTGGAGAAAATTATCCTGAAGTAATTGCTCGGGGATTAAGTTTTGGCCAAGAAGTAGCTCACAAGTATCAAGATGATGATAAAGTGTTAGCAGTAAGCCATGGAGCAGCTCTAGGAGCAATTATGGGTGGTTTATTAGGTTACCCGCTAGCTGATATTAGGAAAAATGGCGGTTTAAGCAATACAAGCCTTACAATATTGGAAACAAAAGACAAAGGGCAGACCTTCAAAGTTTTGACTTGGAATAAAACAGACTTTTTAGACAGAAAAATGGTGGATTCTGATTCGTTATGACAACAGACAAAAAAGCTGCAGGAGACTCAACTCCTGTTAAAAAGAGGGTACATGAATTAATCAAGAAAATTGATGCTCACCCGCATGATAGTGAAAACTACTTAAAACTTGCTACCTATTTAATTGAACAGGGCAGTAGCGATCAAGCAGCACAGCTGCTTGAAAAAGCTAAGAACTTAGTTGCTCACCCCCAGGATTTAGATTATGATCTGGCAGTATGTTATTATATGCAGGGTAAATTTGACCAAGCACTCAGTTTACTCAAGCAAATTCCTAATGATGATTTGGTCTTATATCAAAAAGCACTGGTATTTTTTAAAATTGGGCAGAACCAAAAAGCACTGGCCTATGCACTAACTATTAAAAATGTTGATGCCAAAGTTTTAGAGTTAATTGGCGATATTTGGTTAAGTTTGGGAAATTTGAAAGAAGCAGAAATGAGCTATAGCAAAATTCCTGCCACAAAAAGAACAGCCAAAAGCAATTTTATGTTGGGCATCACCATTTTAACTAGAAGTCGCAAAGAAGCTGAAAAATACTTTGCTAGGTCAAAAGAGCAAGACCCCAAATTTTTTAGTAAAGAGCAAAAGCAATATGCTTCAATCTTAAAATTAGTAAATGAAGCGAGAAAGAAAAATGACTGAATTTATTGGCAAAATTAATCGAATTGTTTTCGAAAACGACCAAGATCTTTATAAAATTCTTGACGTTTCGATTATAGATCAATTGGAAAATTATGACCGGGATGACATTAAAGTCACCGGTAATTTTGGCGATGTTCAAATAGGAGCAACTTATAGTTTTACTGGTAAGCTGACAGTACATAATAAATTCGGTTTACAATTTCACTGCGAAAATTATAAATTGGCTTTGCCACATGAAAAGGGTAGTTTAATTAATTATTTAAGTTCAAATAAGTTTCCCGGAATAGGCAAAAAAGCAGCTGACACCATCGTATCTGATTTAGGGATGGACGCACTGAATGTATTAAAAGAAAAACCGGGGAAAATTGCTACTCTGTCTTTAACTAAAAAGCAAAAGGACAGTTTGCTCAGCGGAATTAACTCAATGGATTCTTATTCAGAAACAGTTTTGCAACTAGCTCAATTTGGCTTAAATAAAAAAGTGGCGGGAAGACTTTATCAACTTTATCATGGCGAAACTTTAACCAAACTGGAAGAAGATCCATACGCCTCAATTGCCGAAGTGACAGGTTATGCTTTCAAAAGTGCCGACCGTATTGGGCAAAAGTTAGGAATTGCTGCTGCAGATCCCAAAAGAGTTAACGGTGCAATTTTTCAAATTTTACTTGATGAAGTAGGAAAAGAAGGCAATACCTACGTTAAGTTGGAAAAGCTTCTGACCGATGCTAAAAAACTACTACAGATTAACCAGTTTAATGTCATTGTTGACTGCGTCAATAACTTGCAGCATCAGGGTAAAGTAGTTGTGTTGGGCAATCATGCAGCTCTGCAAGAAATATTTGAAACTGAAACAGATATTGCCAATACAATGAAAAACTTGGTTGAAAAGAGTAAAGCGACTACAAAATATAGTGACAAGGAACTTAAGCAGGCGATAACTAAGGCCGAAACCAAATTAAAAATTAAATATGATGCAACACAAAAAGCTGCTATTAAAAATGCTCTGACCCATCCTATTTCAATATTAACAGGTGGTCCCGGAACTGGGAAAACAACTATTATCAATGGAATTCTATTGGCATTGCGTGATTTGGCTGAAATACCATCCTCAGCTTTATATAGCTCGGACCCACCGTTTTTACTAGCTGCGCCCACTGGTCGTGCCTCAAAAAGAATGGAAGAGATAACTGGTATTACAGCTAAAACTATTCACCGGTTATTAGGTTTAGGAATTGGTGAAAATGATGCCACCGATCTGAACGAACTCAATGGTGAAATTTTAATTATTGATGAAATGTCAATGGTAGATATGTTTTTATTTAAACAACTTGTATCCAGTATTAATGAGACTAAACATATTGTTTTTGTTGGGGATAAAGACCAGTTGCCATCTGTGGGAGCGGGAAATGTCTTTAGTGATTTAATTAAGTCGCAAGCTTTTCCGACTACTGTCCTCAAACAAATTCATCGGCAAGGAGACGATTCAAGCATTATTACTCTTGCCCATGATATAAATCTTGGACAGAATAGTGCGGCCTTGTTTAAGAAAACCAAAAACTATTCTTTTATTTCCTGCCCGCCTCATGAAGTTTCTCATGTTGTCAGCCAAATAGTTGAGCGCGCCCTAGCAAAAGGGTTTAATCCGGATGATATTCAAGTTTTAGGAGCAATGTACCAAGGCGATGGCGGGGTAACTAATTTAAATAATGTAATTCAGGCAATAATTAACCCTGCAAAACCTACTAGCAAAATACTTGAAATTCATGATGAAAAGTTTCGCATTGGCGACCGCATTTTACAATTACAAAATAATCCTGAAAAAGATATCTATAATGGTCAAATAGGTAAAATTTTAGCAATTGATAATGATAATGCCCAAAAGTGTATGGTTGCTGATTTTGATGGTAGAGAAATTACTTTTAGCAAAAAAGATCTTTTTGATGTAACTAGAGCTTATGCAATTACAATACATAAGGCACAAGGCTCGGAATTTCCGCTAGTAATTCTGAGCTTGACTATGCAAAATTACGTCATGCTGAAACGTAATTTATTATATACAGCAGTAACTCGTGCTGAAAAAAACTTGGTTTTGATTGGTGATCCGCGTGCTTATGAGATGGCCTTGAATAACTCAGGTAATGACCGCCAAACTGGTTTAACTGCTAAATTGCAAACGGCGCTGAATGTAAAAGTTGACCCTAGCGCAAAGGAAAAGTCCGATAAAAATAGAGATGAGCAAGATCTAGCAGAAACTGACACACTTGCAACTCCAAAACAAGATTATATTTTAACCCCGGAACTGATATATTCAGGTCAAATAGACCCGATGATTGGGATGCAAAATATTAAATTAGAAACTAAAACGAGATAGGAATTTAAAAAATGGTGCATGAAAACGCTGATTATTCTAGTTTGACCCTGCAAAAAGATATTACTAAATGGATAGCACAACATACTAAAGTCTTAGAATTTGGGCCAGATACCCTTGAAATCGAAACAATTTTAAAAGATTCATTTGGTGAGACTGTCTACTGCTTTGTCGAAAAGAATCAAAACGGTAGTTTCAATATTAACGATGATGGACGTGCATTATTTAAGTTGGATCCCTGTGCCAGTGATGCCGAACTAATAGATGCAGCGGCAGATTTGGTCTTTAATGCAGGATTTTCTTTTAACGCTGAAAATGGTGTAATCAGTTGTGAAAGTGACCCGGAAGACTTAGTAAAAAATATCATCAGTTAGCCCAAATAGAAGTAAATGTATCATATTTAAATTAATAAAATGAATTTAAATAGTATTTTTTATTGCCATTTTAAAAAAATAATGATTAAATTATTTTTACATTTTTAATTATAGTCTAATCATCAAGGAGCAATAATTTTTGAGCGGGTGAAGAAAAACTACGGCAAAAAGCCGGTCTTTTATGATCTTAACTTTAAAATTCCCTTGGAGCCCACAGTGATTGGTCTGGTAGGACCTAATGGGGTGGGAAAGTCAACCAAATTGATGATGGTTCTGAGGAAGGCTTTTTAGGGATACTCAAACGAGAAATGTTTTACGGTCTTGAAAAGCAATATAAAAATCTCACTGAATTAGAAGATGCAATCAGAGACTACATTGAACATTAGAATCATATTCAAATTAAAAGGACTAACTCCGATTGAATATCGGAGATTAGTCCTTTTTTTAAATGTATTAAATTAGCGCAATAAATTAAAACTAGATACGGAAAATTCAACATTAAATGTATTGCGTTTAATTTCCTCACCATCTACTTGAGCATATTCTTTTTGCCTAGTTTTAACGGTAATTTTTTTAGCTTCAAAATAATGGAATTGGGGATCATAAACATGGGAACCATCTTTAAGCAGATTAATAAATAATTTGACTAATTTTCTCAAACCAAATTTTTCTACTACTACAGTGTCAATTTTGTGGCTGTCAATTTTTGCGCTAGGTAAAAGAGGCAAGCCACCACCTAAATAAGGGTGGTTGGTTGTTGTGACCAAGAAGGCGTCATCAAAATGGACCTTACGTTTATTAGTTTCAATATCGACACTAAAAGTATCCTGTCTAGTAACACTTGCCAGAACGTTATAGCCATAAATTAGTTTTCCTTCATTAAATCTGTTCAGTAATTTTTTTAATTTGGAAATATTGCTATTGTGATTAACAAAAGCATCAAAACCAACACCAAAACTATTGGCAAAGTAGTATTTTTTATCTTCATTAATATCAGGAAAAACAAATGAACCACAATCAATTTGATCGGGCTTAACTCCGCCTTTTAAGCGATCAAGTAAAATTTTAGGATCAGCAGTTAAATTGGCTGCACGCCCGAAATCGTTTCCTGTACCAGCGGGCAAATAAGCGATAGGTGTGGCAGGATTACTTGAACGCTTAATGCCATTAAGCACTTCATTGAGTGAACCATCTCCACCAATTACTAATAAAATTTCATTTGAAGAATGTGGTCGATTACCATAGTCTTGAGCGATGCGAATTGCCTCACCAGCGTAATCGCTTTTTCTAGTATCAAAATTAATATTATCATTTATGAGTAATGCAGTAGTTTGCTCAAATACAGACTTAGCGTGACCATTGCCTGCAGTTTCATTTACTAAAAGGTGTATCTTTAATTTATTGTTCATATAATTTCATTCATTATACAAAAAAGCCCGTACAAAACAGGCTTTTTTTATTTTTTCTCAACTAACATAGGTAAGATCATTGGCCGTCTTTTTGTTTTCGAATACAGAAAGTCTGACAGGTTAGCGATTATCGCATTGCGGATTACACTGTCTTTTGGGTGTTCCATTTTGTCCATCTCAGATTTTAGCACATGATAAATATGCTTTTGTGCTTGATTAATTAATTCTGTAGATTCTCTCATGTAGACAAAACCGCGACTTAAAACGTCGGGACCAGCCAGTACACGTTTATGCTTATAATCAACAGTTGCTACCACAACCACTAAACCATCTTCTGATAATACTTGTCTGTCATGGACAACAACATTGCCCACATCAGCAGTACCTGAAGTGTCAACATAAACATCGCCCGCAGGAATGTGACCGGCTATTCTTGATCCTTCAGGACCAAAACAAACTACTTCGCCGTTTTCAAGGACAAAAGTATTTTCTGCGGGGACACCGGCTGCCTGTGCTAATTCAGTATGAATGACTTGCATCCGGTATTCGCCGTGAACAGGAATCATGTACTTGGGCTTGGTCAAACGAACCATCATTTTAAGTTCTTCCTGACCACCATGTCCAGATGTATGGACGTTATTTATTCGGCCATGAACGACATTGGCGCCGCCCTCCATTAATTTATTAATCAAATGGTTGACGCTTAGTGTATTTCCTGGAATTGGGTTAGAGGAGAAAATTACTGTATCTCCTGGTTGCAGACTTATTTGCCTGTGAGTGCCGTTAGCTATCCGAGATAAAGCTGCCAACGGTTCACCCTGAGAACCAGTACATAAAATCATGACTTCTTCTGCCGGGGTATGGTTGATTTCGTTAGCATCAACGATCAAACCATCAGGAACATTTAAGTAACCTAAGTCAATCCCATTTTGCACGCCATTTTCCATACTCCGTCCAAAAATGGCAACTTTACGTCCGGTATCTTTGGCCGCCTGAATAGCGGTTGAAACACGGTAAAGATTAGAAGCAAACGTGGCGAATATTATTCGACCATGAATTCCTGTAATAATATCGTGTAGCGATTTGGCTACAAAACGTTCGGACTTGGTAAATTGCGTTACCTCAGCATTAGTCGAATCAGATAACAAAGCTAGAACACCTTCGTTACCTAATTTAGCCATTTTTTGAAAATCAGGGGCTGGCTGATTCATGACGGGTGTTAAGTCAAATTTGAAGTCACCAGTAAACACGACTGCACCCAGCGGAGTATGAACGGCTATACCCAGAGTATCAGGAATAGAGTGGGTAGTTCTAAAGAAAGTCACTGTTAATTTTTTGAATTTAAGGACAGTGTCTTCATGCTCCTCGTGCAATTCTGTTGTCCGCAGAATGCCGTGTTCTTCGAGTTTTCCTTTAATAAGAGCCAAAGCAAAAGGAGTGGCATAAACCGGAATTTCTGGAATTTTTTCCAGTAAAAACGGAATACCGCCAATATGGTCTTCGTGACCGTGACTCACAACAAGTGCCTTAATTTTTTTCCGGTTTTTAATTAAATACGAATAATCAGAAATTACATAATTAATACCAAGAAGATCATCTTCAGGAAACTTAATACCACAATCCATGATAATAATTTCATCTTGGTATTGAACACAATACATATTTTTGCCTATTTCGTGCAACCCCCCGATTGCAACGACGGCAACTTCATTATTTTTAATGCGCACGAAAACTACTTCTTACTCTCAAAAGAGGTCAATTTAAAGTCGGCATGTTCTTTTTCGTAAGTTAGCGAATTTCCGGCTAATTCTTGGATGAGTTCAATATTATAGGGGGTATTCTCCTCAACCATAGTCCTTGCTGCCACCATATTATCGGCTTCAAGGTAAAGAGTCTGGGTTGTCTCTCGTCTAGGGTTGACAACCTTGTCTTTTTGATACAAAACTTTGTAGATCATATTTGTATTCTCCTTATTCAGTTTATAAAACGTTCATATTTTGGATAACAAAAAGTACCCAATAGCTAATAAAATTCTACCATACATAATAAATCAAGTATAGAATCAAGTTCTAGTAGCTTTATTAAAAAAACCGTCAAATCAAAAAAGACGGCTTAAATATTTTTAAAATAATTAATAAATTATAACAGTATCATCATCCAGTTTGAATGGATCTTCCTTATTAATGCGATCATAAAATAGATGTCCCCGTAGATGTTCGATTTCATGGGATGCTACAATTGCAGGGTAATCTTTTAAGCGTACGGTTTTTTCTTCTCCGGAGACAGTGTAGTAGTGGACCTTTAGCTTGTCAGGTCTAGGGACATACCCGTCAATTACCTTATCAACACTTAAGCAGCCTTCACCTTCACTGAGACATGCTTGCCTAACAGATTCAGACAATATTTCGGGATTAACAAAAGTTTCCTTAAAAATTATATCACCCTTATCGTTAGGAACTAATAGTGAAGCCATTTGGACACTTTCACCTACCTGCGGAGCTGCTAAGCCTACACCCGCTCTTAGTTGGTGTTTTGCGGCAATTTTGGGATCTTGAGAATTAACAAGATACTCCATCATTTCTTTAGCTAAGTTTTGGTAGTGTTCACTTAAAGGAAAAGTTAATGGTTTAGCGACTTTACGTAACACAGGATTACCATCACGGGTAATATCTTTCATTAATATCAATTAAATTCACTCTTTCATAAAAGTTTATAGTTATATTTGTAACATAAAGTAAACTAATTTGTCTGCTTTTTATTCTATACTAAATTTTTAATTTGAAAAAGAGGGATAAACGTTGACCAGTATATAGTTAGGTGGTAAAATCAATGAGCGTAAATATACAGATATGAAACACTTCGATTAGCATGTTTTTGACGTGCCGCCGAAACTGTGACATGGTCACAGTTTTTTTATTGAGGAGTGGAGGAGGAATTACTTTTGTCAGAAAAAAGAAGAAACGATATTAGGAATATAGCTATCATAGCTCACGTTGACCATGGTAAAACTACTTTGGTTAACCAATTATTGAAGCAATCCGACACTCTCCCTGAACATATGGCTCTGGAAGATCGGGCAATGGACTCAAACGATATTGAGCGTGAACGTGGTATTACTATTTTATCCAAAAACACTGCGGTTAAATATGGCGATACTACAATCAATATCTTGGATACTCCGGGACATGCCGATTTTGGTGGCGAAGTTGAACGTATTATGCATATGGTTGATGGTGCCTTGCTTCTAGTAGATGCCTATGAAGGAACTATGCCGCAAACTCGTTTCGTACTTAAAAAGGCATTAGAAGCTGGGGTTAAGCCTATTGTAGTTATTAATAAAATTGACCGTCCAGGTGCTCGTCCAAAAGAAGTTCTTGATGAAGTTTTGGAATTATTCATTGAGTTAGGGGCAAACGATGAACAATTAGATTTCCCAGTTGTTTATGCTTCTGCATTAAATGGTACGTCCTCATACGATCCAGATCCAGCCAAGCAGAAAGAGACTATGAACCCTATATTTGATACGATTATCAAATCTATTCCTGCACCAATTGATAATTCTGATGAGCCTCTGCAATTCCAAATTACAATGCTTGACTGGGACGATTATGTTGGCCGAATTGGCGTTGGCCGAGTTTACCGTGGTCGGGTCAAAGTCGGTGACAATATCACAGTTATGAAACGTGACGGTTCTACCCAAAACTTTAGAGTTACCAAATTATTTGGTTTCTTCGGCTTGAAGCGTAATGAAATCACTGAGGCAAAGGCCGGCGATATAATTGCTATCAGTGGTATTAACGATATTTTTGTTGGTGAAACTATTGCATCAGCAGAGAATCCTGAAGCATTGCCAATTCTGAAAATTGATCCACCAACCTTGCAAATGGATTTTGTTGCCAATGATTCTCCTTTCTCTGGACGTGAAGGTGACAAGGTTACGCCTAAGAAACTGGAAGACCGTTTAATCAAGCAAACTCGGACTGATGTCTCATTAAGAGTTGAGCCTACTGATCAATTAAACGCCTGGACTGTTTCTGGTCGTGGTGAACTGCACCTTTCGATTTTAGTCGAAGAAATGCGTCGTGAAGGTTTTGAATTGCAACTGTCAAGACCAAAGGTTATTTACCGCGAAATTGACGGCAAAATGTGTGAACCATTTGAAGCAGTGCAAGTTGATACACCTGACGAGTATGTTGGTTCCGTAATTGATTCACTTTCTCAAAGAAAAGGTGAAATGAAAAATATGGCTTCAACGGGCAATAATCAAACTCGCTTAGACTTTTTGGTTCCTTCCCGAGGCTTAATTGGTTATAACAATGAATTTATGTCCCAAACAGGTGGTTACGGCATTATGAACCACAGCTTTGATTCATATAAACCAGTTGTGAAAAACTGGGAGCCTGGCCGTCAAAACGGTGCACTTGTGTCAATTAGCCAAGGCAAATCAACTACTTACTCTTTACAGACAGTTGAGCAACGTGGAGAACTATTCATTGGTGCCGGTGTTGAAGTATATGAAGGAATGATTGTCGGCCAATCATCACGTGATCGTGATATTGCTGTTAATGTCATTAAGGGTAAAAACTTGACTAATACTCGTGCTGCGGGTAAGGACCATGCCGCTGCAATTAGAACCCCAAAGACTTTAACTCTAGAAGAAGCTATCGAATTTTTAAATGATGATGAATACTGTGAGGTAACACCAGAATCCGTCAGATTAAGAAAGAAAATCCTGAACACTTCTGAGCGACAAAAAGCTGATAAGAGACGCAATAAAAATAAATAAATTATTTAAGAAGGGCACTCACTGATGAAGTGGTGCCCTTTTTGTTTTATAATGCTTTATAATGAACGTGTATTAATCACAGGGAAGAGGTCAACTTGTGCGACAAAAACTTCACCATTTAAATTATAATATTTTACTGCCTTATATATTGTTGGTTGTTTTTGGCATAGTGATGGTTTATTCGGCCAGTTCTGATATTTTATTGGTAAATGGCTTCAATCCAGCTATCTATGGTATTCGACAAGCAATATACGCGTTTTGCGCAATTTTTTTGGTTGGTGCTCTGTGCTTTTTTTTAAAATTAGGCATTTTCAAAAGTCGTAGATTTGTTGCCGGCTTTTTAGTGATTTGTCTTTTAATGTTGTTTTATCTGATCTGTTTAAAACTTTTCAAAGGATCTGCAGCTGCTGTTAACGGCTCAGTTGGCTGGATTGATTTGAAAATTATCAAAATACAACCTCTTGAAATAGCCAAGTTGGCTCTCGTAATCTATCTAGCTTATTTTTTAGACCGCCATGATGGGTCCTTTAAGAAGGGGCACATTATTCAAAACCTCTCTAGACCGGCCATCTTAGCAGCATTTATGATGTTTTTAGTTATTATTGAACCAGACTTTGGCGGTACTGCAGTACTAGCAATGATAGTGATTGTGATGTTTTCTGTTTCAGGTGTCCCTGCTAAAAACGCGGTGCTTTGTCTGATTGGAATCGGCATCAGTGTCTTTTTGTTAGTATTTTTGATAATCAAGTGGAATCCAGAATTTTTGCAGGAAAGTTACCAGTACCGGCGTTTTCTCTCCTTTCTCCATCCATTTGAATTAGAGCAAAAGGGCGGAGCACAATTAGTTAATTCATATTATGCTATTCATAATGGTGGTCTACTTGGCGTTGGGTTAGGAAACAGTATGCAAAAAAGGGGCTATCTTCCTGAACCATATACTGATTTTATTCTGGCTATTATTGCCGAAGAAATTGGGGTAATAGGAGCTTTACTGGTTTTGGGACTGATATTTTACCTGATATTTAGCATAATGGAAGTTGGCAACAAGGCATCTTCTCAATTCAACGCACTGGTTTGTTTTGGCATTGCCACAATTATTTTTACCCAAACATTTTTTAACGTGGGAGCTGTTTTAGGCTTATTGCCCATCACGGGTGTTACTCTACCTTTTATTTCTTATGGTGGCTCATCTTTGCTCGTCCTTTCAGCTGCAATTGGTATTGTGTTAAATATTTCTGCTAATGAACGAATTAAAAAAGAGAAAGAAGAACTTGAATGAGTATTGAAAAAGATTTGGAGCATAAAAATATTAATCAAAGACAGAGTTTGATTGTTTATTTAAAGTCTGTTAACAATCAATACAAATTACGACGTTATGGGGATATAGTCTATTTCTCCAAAAAATGTGCTTACTGCATTTTATATGTTAATCAAAAGGATGCTGATGAAATTAGGGAGGAACTAAACGCGCTTGATTTTGTCGACCAAGTTACGAAATCAAGTTGGGATCAGATTGATCTTTCAAGTGATCATATTGAAAAACAAATAAGTGATTTGGCTGTCCAAGCTGAAAAGAAGTTACAAGAAACACAGGAAGATATGGAACAATTGTTATGAGAATTATTTCTGGTAAATACGCCAAGCGCAATTTATACACTCTTAAGAGTCAAAAAACCAGACCAACAAGTGATAAAGTTAAAGAATCACTTTTTAACGCTTTAGGTCAGTTTTTTTCAGGAGGCAAGGTCTTAGACCTTTACGGTGGAAGCGGAGCCTTAGGAATTGAAGCAGTTTCAAGGGGATGTCACCATGCTGTAATAGTTGATATTAATTATCAAGCCGTAGAAATAATTCGTAAAAATGTTGCTCTTACTAAAGAACCTGATCGCTTTTCTATCTATAAAATGCCGAGTAATGTTGCTCTAAATAAGCTAGCAGGTGACGGACAAGAATTCGATTTAGTTTTTTTAGATCCGCCTTATGCCAAGCAACACATTGTGTCTGACATGAAAAAAATGCTTAAATTAGCTTTATTAGGCCAAGATGCTATTGTGGTGGCTGAAACTGATGATGAAACTGAATTAGGTCAGGTTGAAGGCTTTAAGTTAATGCAGGAAAAACATTTAGGTAAGACAATTGTGCGCTTTTATCGAAAGGAAAATTAATGAGTACCGCTATTTTTCCAGGAAGTTTTGATCCGTTGACAAATGGTCATGTTGATATTATTCAGCAAGCTGCCAAGATTTTTGATCAAATTTATGTTGTAATAATGACTAATACGGCCAAGAAATATCTTTTTACTGAAAAGGAGAGACAATCCTTGGCACAGGATGCCGTCAAAGAGGAAAAAAATGTGACGGTTCTGTTAAGGCCGAATAGTTTAACGGTTGATGTTGCTCATGATCTTCAGGCTAATGTTATTATTCGGGGCGTCAGAAACAACGCTGATTTTTTATATGAACAACAAATCGCGGAAATGAATAAAGAAATAGCACCGGACGTAACTACTGTTCTATTTTTTACCAAACCAGAGAATAGTTTTGTTGCGTCCAGCATTGTGAAAGAAATTGCTAATTTTAATGGTGATACCAAATCATTTTTACCTGCTAAAGCAGCTGCAGCAATTAGGAAAAAAATAGGTAAAGAAAAAGATGAATGAACCAAAAAAATCGACAAAAAAAAGGAGTAGACTAAATAAGTTCCTCCTGTTAATTCTAACAGTCGCTGTAATATTTATTGGCTTAAATTGGCCAACCAATTATTATATTGAAATGCCCGGTAACGCAGTGTCTACAGGACAATTTATGCGTAGCAACTCAAAGGCACCTAATAACTTTTATTTGGTTACAGTAAGTGAAACTAGTCAGCCAGCTTCAGTATGGCAATACCTTTTTAGTTTTACCCAAAAACATGTTAGCCGGGTTCCCAAAGAAGAACTGTTAGGCAGCGCCACAAATAGCCAGTATCAAGAACTGCAAAATTGGTATATGGAAACCAGTCAGCAAAATGCTATTTATTGTGCTGCTAAGAAAGCTGGACTTAAGCCTAAGTTGCATTATCAAGGCGTTTATGTAATGCAAGTACAAAAAGGTTCGAGTTTTAGAAAAAAATTGCAAATTGGTGATACTGTTTTAGGCGCTAACGGTCATAGATTCCGTTCTACTGCAGAAATGATCAATTACCTGCAAAAGAGAAAAATCGGCTCAAAAGTACAGATAACAGTTCTCAGAGAGCAGAAAAAAATTGCTTTTACCGGTAAAATCGTTAAAGTCAAGGGAACAGGGAAGCCAGGTATTGGTATTCAATTAGTTGAGCATACTAAAGTTGAAACCAAGCCCAAGTTAACTATTAATGCAGGCGATATTGGTGGACCGTCTGCAGGTTTGATGTTTACGCTGACTAGTTATGAAATCTTCTCGGGTGAACATTTAGCAAAGGGTCATAAAATTGCCGGCACAGGCACTATTACTCCTTCTGGAAAAGTCGGCATCATTGGTGGAGTAGATAAAAAAGTGGTTGCTGCAGATAAGGCAGGTGCCGAGGTATTCTTTGCCCCTACTGATACTGGTGGATTGAAAAAAACGGCCAACAATTATGTCGTCGCCAAAAAGACAGCTAAACAGATCGGAACAAAAATGAAAATTGTTCCTGTTCGTACTTTTGATGATGCTCTCAATTATTTACGTAAAAATTTCCATTAAAATCTAAAAAGCTCAAAATTTTTTGAGCTTTTTTCGTACTTAAAAGTGGGAGTTGAAAACAATGGATTGGGAAAAAGTTAAGAATTTTATTGCGCAATACAAACTCTATTTTGCCGTGGGACTTGTTTTGCTAGTTTTAATTTTTGTCATGTGGACAAGAAAAGAGACGCAAAAAGATGAACTGATCGATTTTAATGAGAATAAAAGTGCTGCCTTTGCGAATAAAGAAAGCCTTGATAATGACGAGAATGATAAAGAACAGGTAAAAGCTGCCGCAAAAAAACAAGTAATTGCTAAACCGCAAAATGTTACGTGTGATATTTCTGGTGCAGTCAAAAATCAAGGTGTTTATACGTTAAAAAAAGGAGCTCGCTTAAATGAGCTAATCACTGCTGCAGGCGGATTAAAAACCAATGCCCAAATCAAAAATGTTAATCGGGCACTAATTTTGAATGATCAGGATAAAATTCGTATTCCCTATAAAGGTGAAAAGATCACTAAAAAGGCGATTGTTGAATCTTATTCTTCGGACAGTGTTGAACCAAATTCAGCTGAAGTGGCGAGCGATACAAGTGTAGCTGAAAATAATAAAGTCAATATTAACACAGCGGACGCAGCTCAATTACAAAAACTGAATGGCATAGGTGAAAAAAAGGCTCAGCAAATTATTAGTTACCGGCAAGAAAATGGCCAGTTTAAAGCAATTGACGAACTTAAACATGTTTCTGGAATAGGGGACAAAACTTTTGCAGGACTTAAGGATCAACTGGAAATTTAGCATTCTCAGACCAGGCTTTTTCTTATTATTAGGACTTTTATTAATTGGTTTAAGTTTTATTATTTTTCAAAAACAAACTGTAACGCAAAAATTGGTCAGTTATGCTTTGATTAGCTTTTTAACATTATTATTAATTTATAAATTTAGCAACTTAAAATGGGTTATTTTACTGTCAGTACTTCTGATGGCGATTATTTTCCATGTCGATAACAAAGAAACGAAATTTATGCTGACGCCTCATACCACTGTCGACGTTTATCCTGATCAGGTTAAAATTTCGGATGATTGGTTTTCCGCTGAGGCAAAAGCACCGGGCGGCAGAATTTTAATTTCGGGAAAATTAACTCCTAATCAGCTTAGAAAAATTGCTCAGGGTTATCAAATTACTTTTTCTCATTTGGCTGGTGAGGTAAGTCAAATTGAGCCTGCTTCTAATTACGGCCAATTTGATTTACGCTCTTTTTATCGCAGCAAGAACATTACTCAACAAGTAAAATTGACTAGTTGCAATCTTACAGTAGAAAAAAGAGGGTTTTGGAATTATTTACATTATTTACGCTATCGTTTAAAGACTTACTTGCATAAAATGCCACCTATACTTTCTTTCTTCAGTTATGAACTGCTCTTAGGGGAAAACCCCAGTCAAGATTTTCAACCGATCTTAAACAATTATCGCGATCTTGGTGTCATTCATATTTTGAGTATTTCAGGCTTACATGTTGGTATTTATACCCTCGTAATTAGTACGATTTGTTATTTTTTCAAGTTGACTGAAAATGAAGCCTTTTGTTTTTGTTTACTCATTTTGCTGTTAGGGATATTTCTTTGTAATGGTCAAGCAGGTTTTGTGAGAGCAAGTTTGACTTATATTATTGGCAAGATTTTAACTTTAAATAAACTACAAATAAATAAACCAGATTTGTTAGGGCTGACGGCGATAATTCATTTGCTTATCAATCCGCGTTTAATGCTCGGTACTGGTGCATTATTAAGTTACATCTTGGCACTAGGATTAGAATTAACAAATAAAATGACGAACTTTAAGCAATCTGTTGCTTTAAACTTGCTCCTCTTACCTTTATTATTGTTTTATTTCTTCCAGTTTAATTTTCTAACGGTTATCTTTAATCTGATTATCGTGCCTTATTTTAATTGGGTTGTGCTGCCAGCGACATTTTTAAATTTAATCGTATTTAAAATGATGCCACATTTGAGTTGGCTGTTTGAAGGAATATTAGAAAAGAGTGAGCAATTAATTGCGCTGCTTTCTAGAACCCAGATCGGATTATTTACTTTTGGTAAAATCAATTGGTGGCAGTGCTTATTTTTGCTCTTACTAACTTCTGCAATATTAGTGGCTATTAATGAACAAACTTCTAGCATTAAATTTAAAAAATATCTTTTGAAAGGCACCTTGTTCTTTTATTTAATAGTCTTTCTCAGCATCCATTTTCCGTTGCAAGGACAGGTAACATTTATTGATGTCGGTCAAGGGGACAGCATATTAATATCTACTCCCTTATTTAGACGCGTTTTTCTGATTGATGTTGGTGGAAAATTAAACTTTAACGGTAAAAAAGTAACTCCGCAAGTTAATAAAATTACAATTCCATTTTTAAAAGCACAGGGAATAAGCAAGATTGATGGTATATTTTTAAGTCATCAAGATGCAGATCATGTGGGAGACTTGGGACCATTGCTGGATCAAGTTAAGGTAAAAAAATTATACATGGCTCAAGGACTTCTAGACAATCCTTCCTTTCGTAAACGAATTGCCTCGCGCATTGGTAAAAAGCAGGTTGTGCAATTATTAGCTGGGCAAAATGTTAAATATCCACATATTTCTTTTGCAATTGTTTACCCGTTTAAGCCGGGTATTGGCAAAAATGAAGATTCTTTGTCATTAACATTTAAATTAGCCCGTAAGCAGTGGTTGTTTACTGGCGATCTAGGTCAAGCAGGGGAAGCAGAAATCATGGCTAAGTACCATTTACACGCAGATTACTTTAAATTAGGTCATCATGGCAGTCGGACAGCCTCCAATTCGGATTTTTTAAAAGCTTTACAGCCGGAAAGAGTTTTTGTATCTGCCGGACGTCATAATAGGTTTGGCCATCCACATGAAGAAACAATTGGAACGCTGCAAAACCAACATATCTCATGGGCTTCCACTCAGGACTGTGGTATGATAACTTGGAACTATGGCGGATTAATGAAACCAAAATTTAAACAATTTTTACCGGTGGCAAAAAAATGACGTTACTTTCTTTATTTAAGAATTCCCAGCAAAACACTCTAAATACGCTCATTAGTGGGTCTGATACTTTTTTAAACGACTATCTTGCTAAGTCCTATCTGCAGGAAGAACAATTCTCAGACTATGAAAGGGTAATGGTTGATTGTGAAACAGATGGATTAGATAAATTAATTGCAGCTCTCACTGAATCGAGCCTTTTTAGTCAAAAAAAAGTGCTGACCGTTAAGAACCCTTTTTTTCTGACCGCTAAAGTACCACAAAAATATCATAAACAAGTTGAGCAATTACAAAATATTTTTGAAAATAGTTCCCAACTGGATGATGTGATAATAATGGTAGCGTCATATGAAAAACTGGATCGGCGCAAGAAAATAACTAAAATTATTACGCAAAATTTTAACGTCGTTGAAGCCCAAGCAAAGCCCTATGAACTGAAAAAAGTAGTCAGAGGGCTGATTACAAGTGAAAAATACCAAATAACAGACGATGCCCTTAAATTGCTTTTGGAGCGTAGCGATCAAGTGCTGGATACGGTTTTGAGTAACTACAATAAACTGAAAATGACGGCAATCGATCAGAAAATCACAACTGCATTAGTTGAAAAGAACACTGATTTGTCACTAGCACAAAATATATTCGCTATTTTAGAAGTTGCTTTAAGGAAAAATTATCAAGAAGCACTAACACGTTTAGATAATCAACTACATAATGGTAACAGTCCAGTGCAGCTTTTAGCTGTTTTTGAAAACCAAATAGAGTTTATTTTGGTGGTAAAGGTGTTGCAATCCAGAGGGAGAAGTGAGGCAGAAATTGTGCGTGAGTTAGGTGTACACCCATTTCGAGTTAAGGTGGCTCTCAGGAATAACATAGGTTTACAAAAATTAGAAAAATTATTACAAGAAGCCATTAAACTTGATTTTAATTATAAAAACGGACAATATCGCAGTGAGAATTTTTTAAGACTTTTTATCCTGAGTGTTTGATATTTACAGCAAAAAAAGACAGAAATGATATTCATTTCTGTCTTTTTTGATTATCAATAATCAAGATCATTATTTTGCAAGTTTTGCTAAACGACTCTTATCACGGTTAGCTTTATTTTTGTGAATAAGACCTTTGGAAGCGGCCTTATCTAATGCACGAGCTGCTTCTACATGTAATTCGGAGGCGTTCTCAGCACCAGCTGCTTGAGCAGTCTTGAACTTCTTAATAGCAGTTCTTAATTTGTTCATTTGAGCGGCATTGCGCTTTCTAGTAGCATCTTGAGTCTTAACACGCTTAATAGCTGATTTAATTTGTGGCATAAAAATTCACCTCCATCAATCGTAATTCTACTTTATAGATTATACTGAAAGATAAATGCAGATGCAAGATAAATTATACTTGCTTTTTAAAAAAATTGTCTGTATTATACTATTGTTGTGAACCGTTAACGCTGTTTGCGCGCTCACACCTGACGGTTAACGTTGTTAACGGCAATTATTCTAGTGAAAGGTGAAAAATAATGGCAATTTCAAAAGCAGAAAAAGATGAAATAATTAAAAATTTTGCGACTCACGAAGGTGACACTGGTTCAACTGAAGTTCAAGTTGCAATCTTGACTACTGATATTAACAATCTGACTGAGCATATGAGAAATCACTCACATGATCACCACTCTTATGTTGGTTTGTTAAAGAAAATTGGTCACCGTCGTAACTTGCTTCGTTATTTACAGAATAAGGATATTAATCGTTATCGTGAATTAATTAAGAAATTAGGTTTACGTCGTTAATTTCATTTGCAATGTCAAAAAGCTGGTTCAAAGTTTTGAACTGGCTTTTTTATTTTTGTCAAACTGCTATTTTATGCTAGAATAAAAAAAGATACTTTTTACGTTGTGATCACACGATCCCTAAATAACAACTGAATAGAAAATTAAAGAAAAGGAAATATAATGACTGATCAAGTTAAAATTATGATTCTGAGCGGTGTTCGTGAACAAGGAAAAGACATGTTCGCCGTTCAAGTTAATGATGAAATTTTTGTTCTTGATGCCGGTCTTAAATATCCTGATAGTACGTTGTTTGGAATTGATTTGGTTATTCCAGATCTGGACTTTTTTGAACAATACGGCGATCAGGTTGTCGGCATCTTTTTAACACACGGACATGCTGATTCTATCGGCGCTTTGCCTTATATCTTACGCCAGTACGACATACCCGTTTTTGGTTCACAACTAACAATTGAACTAGCCAAGATTACTGTTAAACGCGAAAACAAACGTTGCAAAAATAGTCTTTTTCATGTGATCGATGCAGATACTGAGATTGAATTTAAGAATGCTAATATCTCATTTTTCCCTACAACACACTCTATTCCTGACTCTTTGGGAATTGATGTGCATACCCCTGCAGGTGAAGTTGTTTACACAGGAGATTTCAAATTTGATCCTTCAGCAGCACCCAAATACCGCACGGATCTGGATCGTTTAGCAGAAATAGCACATAAAAAGGTATTGGCACTGTTAAGTGATTCTTCCAATGCTGAAGCATCACTTCCTAACGTTGCAGAACAAGATATTGGGGATTATGTAACGAATGTTTTTCGTAATGCCAAGGGCAGAGTAATTGTAGCGGCTAAAGCCTCCAATTTAATCAGAATTCAAGAAGTATTAAATGCCGCCCATAAAACTGGTAGACGTGTTTTATTGACTGGCAGAGACTTAGCTAAAATAGTGCGAACAGCTATGAGCTTGGGTTATCTAACAGTTCCTAAAGGTCTGTTAATGCGGGTTAAAAATTTAAAAGAAACTCCTGATGAAAAAACCGTCATTCTTGAAACGGGTCAAATGGGAGAACCTTTAAATTCCTTGCAAAAAATGGCTAAAAAGCGCCATAGCATGATCACAATTCATAAAGGCGATTTGGTTTTTATTGCTACAACACCATCCCATTCTGTTGAAACGATTGTGGCGCAAACTAGTGATCTGGTTTATCGTGCTGGAGGCACTGTTATCCAGCTTGGTAAAGCTAAGCATACTAGTGGTCACGCTACCGGCAGGGATCTCCAACTTCTAATTGGTATCTTAAAGCCCCAATTCTTAATTCCTGTAATTGGTGAATACAGACTGCTTGAGGTTCATAAAGATTTAGCTATCAGAGCCGGACTAAAAAGAGAAAATATTTTTATCACGAAAAATGGTGATTGCTTAAGCTACGATTTTAACCAAGAACGACTTTACCTGACTGATCCGGTTCCAGGAGAAGATACAATGATTGACGGCTCTGGTATTGGCGATGTTGGCAACATCGTACTGCGCGATCGTGAAGTATTGTCAGATGATGGTATTTTTATTGCTGTAGTTACGATTGACCGGCGTAAGAAAAAAATTATAGCTCAACCACAGGTAACAAGTCGGGGTTTTGTTTATATTAAGGCCAACCAGCAGTTAATGCGTGACAGCATTGAACTGATTAAAAAGACCATTAACAACAATTTTGAACATAAAAAATTTGATTGGACTGAAATTAAACAAGATGTCCGTAACGATTTGGAAAAGTTTTTATATCGTAAAACAAATCGCAGACCAGTGGTTTTACCAGTAGTAATGGAAGTTAATCAGAATCGCCACCGTGCTATGCAAAAAAGAAATAGCAAAAATGAGCAGACGAAGGAAGAAACCCATCATCCAGTTGATGTTAATAAGACTGGTCAAAGGATTGTCAAGAAAGATAAATAATGACGTCGTTAAGTCAAAAAAATTTGCTTAATTTGGCAAATAAAGTTGCAGCAAATGGTGACTTTCCCCAAGCAGTTCAATATTTGGAAGAAGCTTTAAGAGATGGCTACAGTGATACAATTGTTCTCAATCTTTGTCAGATGTACATTAAGAATGGGCAGAATTATTCAGCCTATGAACTAATTAAAGAAGAAAAAGATTTATTTACTGATGCCCAAGTTTTCTCTGTTTATAGTAAAGTTTTACAGGCGAATAACTTTTTGATTGAAGCACTTGAAGTGAAAAATATTACCGGTTATGATTTGCCGGATAAAATCCAGCCTGTTCCTTTAAAAGAGCAGCAGCAAATAATGCTCAATTTTAAAGGAAAAAGCAAACCGACAAAATTTGACTATGAGCAACTTTTTAAACTTGATTTAATTAACTTCCAAAATTATGCTCAAAGCTTACTAATTGATCCTAGCTTGAATTTTGCTAGCCGCATAGTTTTATGTGAGGATTTATTTCGCTTAGGCATTAAGGAAAAGCTAAAAGTATTAGTGTTAGGGCAGACTGAGGAGTTTATCCCGCAAAAAATTAACTTGCTTGAAAAAGAGCCGATTTATCGTGAAGTTGTTTCTGGTATTGGATCGAGATATTATCATAAACCGAGCCAACTTCCAGCCGTTTTAGGCGAAGTAAATTTGATTTTAGGCAGTCTTTATCCTAAACTAAGTAAGTATGTTGATGATCCAGATAGTTTTGCCAGTGATATTGCTTCATATATTGAAAACCAAGATGGTAGGAGCAATCAAAAACTGTTTGAGAGAATCGATCATAATATATCCGAATAAAATTGGACAAATACCTTTACTTTTTCAAAGTATTTAGTATAATAGCAAAGGACGTTTTCATTAGGCATGGCTCTATGCATTAAAATACTAGGCATTTGCCAATGAAAGTAGTACAATATTCAACAGAGAACTATCCGTTACTTACTCAACGGACTTCTTGCAAATTTACAGGAGGGTCATTTTAATGGCAGAAAAAGAACATTACGTTAGAACAAAGCCACACGTAAACATTGGTACTATCGGTCACGTTGACCATGGTAAAACCACTTTAACAGCGGCTATTACTAAAGTTTTATCAGAAAAGGGCTTGGCTAAGGCTGAAGATTACTCAGAAATCGATGCTGCGCCAGAAGAAAAAGAACGTGGTATTACTATCAATACCGCTCACGTAGAGTACGAAACTGAAAATCGTCACTACGCCCACATGGATGCCCCAGGTCACGCTGACTACATCAAGAACATGATTACTGGTGCTGCTCAAATGGATGGAGCTATCTTAGTTGTTGCGGCAACTGATGGTCCTATGCCTCAAACTCGTGAACACATTTTGCTTGCTCGTCAAGTTGGTGTTAACTACATCGTTGTTTTCTTAAACAAGACTGACTTAGTTGACGACCCAGAATTGATCGACTTAGTTGAAATGGAAGTTCGTGACTTATTAACTGAATACGATTACCCTGGTGATGATATTCCAGTTATCCGTGGCTCAGCTTTGAAGGCATTACAAGGCGACAAGGAACAAGAAGAAGTTATTTTGAAGTTGATGGATACAGTTGATGAATATATCCCAACTCCAGAACGTCAAACTGACAAGCCTTTCTTAATGCCAGTTGAAGATGTCTTCACTATTACTGGTCGTGGTACTGTTGCTTCTGGTCGTATTGACCGTGGTACAGTTAAGATCGGTGATGAAGTTGAAATTGTTGGTTTAGTTGATAAAGTTCTTAAATCAGTTGTTACTGGTTTGGAAATGTTCCACAAGACTTTGGACTTAGGTGAAGCCGGAGATAATGTCGGTGTATTGCTTCGTGGTATTGACCGTGACCAAGTTGTTCGTGGACAAGTTCTAGCTGCACCTGGCTCAATTCAAACTCACCACGAGTTTAAGGGTCAAGTTTACGTACTGAAGAAGGAAGAAGGAGGACGTCATACTCCATTCTTCTCAGACTACCGTCCACAATTCTATTTCCACACTACTGATATTACAGGTGAAATTGAATTACCAGAAGGTACTGAAATGGTTATGCCTGGTGATAACACAGAGTTTACTGTTAACTTAATTAAACCAGCAGCCATTGAAAAGGGTACTAAGTTCACTATCCGTGAAGGTGGTCGTACTGTTGGTGCTGGTCAAGTTACTGAAATTCTTGACTAGTTCGTTAAAAGACAGTTTAAAAAGATGTACTTCTTCATAGAAGTACATCTTTTTTTGCCTAAATTTGTTTTTTACGAGCGTTTAATGTAAGATAATTTAGTATGTAACGATGCAATTTAACTTGACATTGGAGGTATTTAATTAATGTCTGTAAAATGGAATAAAACCGATAAAACTACCGGTGAACTTACTTTTGATATTCCCCAAGCTGAAGTAAAGCGTGGGCTAGATCAAGCATTTAAGAGAGTGAAAAATAGTCTGCGTGTCCCGGGCTTTAGAAAAGGACACGTTTCCCGTGTTATTTTTGATCAATATTACGGTGAAGAATCATTATATGAAGACGCATTAAACATCGTTTTACCAGCAGCATATTCTGCTGCTATCAAAGAAGCTGATGTTGCTGCTGTTGGTCAACCTCAAATTTTGCCTGTTTCAATGGAAAAGGGCAAGGATTGGCAAATGAAAGCCACAGTTACTGTTGAACCAGAAGTTAAATTAGGTGAATACAAGGGAATTGAAGTTCCTAAGCAAAATACTCGCGTTTATGCCAAAGATATCGATGCCAAGCTGAAGGAAGAACGCGAAAAGAATGCTGAATTAGTCTTGAAAAAGAGTGCTGCAGCTAAGGGCGATACCGTAACTATTGACTACAAGGGTACAATTGACGGCAAAGCTTTTGATGGTGGCTCTGCAGACGATTACTCGCTTGAACTAGGTTCTAACACATTTATTCCTGGCTTTGAAGACCAATTGATCGGCCATAAAGCTGGAGATGATGTTGATGTTGTTGTAACTTTCCCTGAAGATTATGGTGCAAAAGATTTAGCTGGAAAAGAAGCTCACTTTGCAACTAAGATTCATGAAGTAAAATCAAAGCAATTACCTAAATTAGATGATGAATTTGCTAAAGATGTAGATGACTCGGTAGATACTCTTGATGACCTCAAAGAAAAGATCAAGAAGGACTTGAAAGCTCAAAAAGAAGATTCTGCAAAAGAAGAAATTGAGCAAGCAGCTATCGAAGGTGCTGTTAATAACGCTACCATTGATAAAATTCCAGATGCAATGATTCAAGAAGATATTAATACCCAAATGAATCAAT
Source organism: Lactobacillus sp. W8093 (assembly GCF_016100925.1). Classification (NCBI taxonomy): domain Bacteria; kingdom Bacillati; phylum Bacillota; class Bacilli; order Lactobacillales; family Lactobacillaceae; genus Lactobacillus; species Lactobacillus sp. W8093. The sequence continues at coordinate 151,397 of NZ_JACFRL010000003.1, forward strand.
ATCTAGGAAATATGCAACGCCAAGGTATTAGTCCAGAAACTTACTACAAGATAACTAATACTACTGAAGCACAATTACGCTCACAATTTGCTAAGGATGCTGAAGAAAGAGTAAAAACTAACTTGGTTCTTGAAGCTATTGTCAAAAAAGAAGAAATTAAAGCTTCAAAAGAAGAAATTGACAAGGAAATTAAGAACTTAGCCAGTGAATACAACATGGACGAAAAGACTGTCCGTAATACTCTGACTGATGATATGCTTTCTCATGACATTAATGTGCGTAAAGCAATTGACATTGTTGCTGACAGCGCAAAGCAAGTTGCAAAATCCAAAATAAAAGAAGACGAAAAAAAGTCTGATAAAAAATAGGATTTATCTCTGAAATACTGAGGCAGTGTCATACTGCCTCTTTATTTTATCTCCGAGCAAAAAATTCATGTATAGCCTCTATTTTATGCTAACCTTAAAGTTGAAGATATGAGGAGGAATATGATGGCATCACAATTTACTGATCAACAAGAGGAAATTAAATGTTCCTTTTGTGATAAAACACAAGATCAAGTTAAAAAGATGATTGCTGGTAATGGTGTTTATATTTGTAATGAGTGTGTGGATTTATCAAAAAGAATTATTGATGATGAATTGAAATCTGACTCATTAAAAAAGGCACGTGATTTACCTAAGCCAATGGAAATAAAAAAGCAGCTTGATCAATATGTTATTGGGCAAGAACGTGCTAAAAAAATTCTTTCGGTTGCTGTATATAACCACTATAAACGTGTCACCCAAATGGACGTAGATTCTTCAACCGAATTACAAAAATCTAATATTGCTTTGATCGGACCAACTGGGTCAGGGAAAACTTATTTAGCCCAAACATTGGCTAAAATATTAGATGTGCCTTTTGCTATTGCAGATGCAACTACTTTAACTGAGGCTGGTTATGTCGGTGAAGACGTTGAAAACATTTTGCTTAAGTTATTGCAAAATGCCGATTATGATATTGAGCGTGCAGAACGCGGCATTGTTTATATAGATGAAATCGATAAAATTTCTAAAAAGTCTGAAAATGTCTCAATTACGCGTGACGTTTCTGGCGAAGGTGTACAACAATCTTTACTGAAAATTTTGGAAGGTACAATTGCTTCTGTGCCACCTCAAGGTGGTCGTAAGCATCCACAGCAAGAATTAATTCAGATTGACACTACGAATATCTTATTTATTGTCGGTGGTGCTTTTGACGGTATTGAGCAGATCGTTAAAAGTCGTCTGGGCAAAAAAATAATAGGTTTTAGTGCCGAAAATGAATTGAATAAAGTTCAGGATGATTCCTGGACAGAACATCTGACGACAGGTGACTTGGTTAAATTTGGCTTAATTCCGGAATTTATCGGAAGAATACCTATAATTGCTACTTTGGATAAACTTGACAGTGCTGATTTAGTAAGAATTTTGACTGAGCCAAAGAATGCTCTAGTCAAACAATATAAGAAACTATTGTCACTTGATCAAGTCAACTTAGAGTTCTCTGAGGAAGCTTTAAATGCGATAGCTGATTTGGCAATCGAACGTAATATGGGTGCTCGTGGTTTACGTACTATAATTGAAAATGCGATGATGGGCATCATGTATAAAACGCCAAGTGAACCGGACATTGAAAAAGTAAAAGTTACTAAAGATGTAATTGAGAGTAACGCTGAACCTGAAGTAACTCGCCGTAAAGATGATAATCCAGAAGATAATTTGGAAATAAAGGCTGCTAATGATCATTAAAAATAGTTCATACGCTATTAGTGCAGTCCGAGAGGAACAATATCCAACTGATAATTTACCGGAAATTGCGCTTTCAGGACGCTCAAATGTGGGTAAATCAAGCTTAATTAACACATTGTTAGGTCGCAAAAATTTAGCGCGGACGTCGGGTCAACCGGGTAAGACGCAAACACTAAATTTTTATCTAGTTAATGATGATTTTTACTTAGTTGATGTTCCTGGATATGGTTATGCCAGAGTTTCGCAAAAGAAAAGACAACAGTTCGGCGAAATGATCCAAGATTATCTGGAAACCAGAGCAAACTTGCAAGGTTTAATCATTTTAATTGATGGTCGCCACGATCCTACAAAAGATGATATAGCCATGTATAATTATGCGCTTTATTTAAATCTACCGATTTTGGTGGTTTACACAAAAATTGACAAGATTAAGAAAAATCAGCGAAATCAGGTCATCAGTGCATTAAGTCATAAGCTTGATCTAAAGCACGATAACGTGGAAGTCCTTACTTTTAGTTCAGTTCAAAAATTACATGTCAAAGAAGTATGGCAATGGATTGAACAAAATCTGTAAATTTGTAAGAAAAAATGGTTCTCTTAGGAGAACCATTTTTATTTATCCTTTTGCTTGTCTTTTTCGTCTTTGTCTTTGGTGAATTTTTTCTTTTTATCTTTTGGCACTGTCGCAAATTTATCGAATAGTTTTTCTAGTTCATCTTGTTTTTTGAATGTTAAACCCATAATTAAATTCCTTCCTGATTTCATTATAATAAAAATAATATTAAGTAGCTAGCTAGATTTTTGATCTTAGTTTAAATAATATAATTTATGTAAAGTAAATAGAGAATGATTATAAAAATTTAAGTAATAGCATAAAGTGTTTAATGAGCAAAAGCAAATTTCAAACGGTAAATTATATGTTAAAATAATATAGCTGATTTTGGAGGGAGTGATTTTTTGGCATCGCAATTAATTGAAAATAAATTAAAACTATTACCGGCTAAACCAGGCTGTTACTTGATGAAGGATGTTAACGGTAAAGTAATTTATGTCGGCAAGTCAAAAAATCTGAAAAGTCGTGTACGTTCTTATTTTAAAAGTACTCAGGTTGGGAGACGTGCTGAATTAGTTGAAAATATTAGTGACTACGATATCATCACGGTTTCGACAGATAAGGAAGCATTTTTACTTGAAGTAACATTAATTAAGAAGTATCAGCCATATTATAATGTACAATTAAAGCAAGGTACAGGTTACCCTTATATTGAAATTACTAACGAGCGGGATCCTCAAACAAAATTAACTAGTATTATTAGAAAAGATGGGGGCTATTATTTTGGCCCTTACCCGAATGTTTACGCTGCTCAGGCTACACTCAAATTTATCCAGAAAGTTTTTCCGTTAAGGCGCTGTCATGGTAAACAAGGTAGGCCTTGCTTATATTATCATATGGGTCAATGCCTTGGCGCCTGCTTTAAAAATGTACCCAAAGCAGTTTATGCTGCTCAAATTAAAAAGATCAAGAGCTTTCTGAACGGTGATATTGGTTGGGTCAAAAAAGACCTTAATCAAAGGATGAAAACTGCATCTCAAAACCTGGAATTTGAGCGCGCAGCTGAAATTCGCGATCAACTTAATTACATTGAAGAAACCGTTGAAAAGCAAAAAATAATTTCTAATGACAATACACAACGTGACATTTTTAACTTTTACGTTGATAAATCTTGGATTGCCATTCAAATTTTCTTTTTAAGACAAGCTAAGCTGCTCAGAAGCGAAACTAGGATGTATCCGTTAACTGATACTAATGATCCTGAAGATACATTCTCCTCGTTTATTGTGCAATTTTACGGTCAAAGAAATAGAATACTGCCTAAAGAAGTTCTTGTGCCTGCCAAAATTGATAATGAAGCTCTAAGCGAGGTTTTACACGTACCGGTGAGAACGCCAAAAAGAGGGCAAAAGCGTTCCTTATTAAATATGGCAAAAGACAATGCCAAACTCAAACTGGACGAAAAATTTCGCTTGCTGGAATTAGGCAATAGAAAAACTAAGGGAGCACAGAAAGAAATTTTTGATTCCTTGGGGTTGCCTTATGGTCATGTCATTGAGAGTTTCGACCATTCACATATTCAAGGAGCTGACCCAGTTTCGGCTTTGGTAGTTTTTAGAGACGGCGAACCGGACAAAAATTCATACCGGAAATATAAATTAAAGGGCGAAGTCGAACATCAAAATGGTGGTGATGAAGTGCGCAATACCCGTGAGGTTGTCCGCAGGCGATACAGCAGATTACTTAAAGAGCATAAACCAATGCCGGATTTAATTCTAATGGACGGTGGTCAAATTCAGGTTGATGCGTGTGAAGATATTTTAAGAAATGAGTTAAACCTTAACATTCCGGTAGCTGGCATGGTTAAAGATAATAAGCACCGCACAAACCATCTTTTGTATGGTGATCCTATTAATGGTGTGCCCTTGAAGTTAATTCCGTTAGATCCTAAATCACAAGGCTTTTATTTGATGACTAGAATTCAGGATGAAGTACACCGCTTTGCTATTACCTTTCATAGAAAAACACATGCCAAAAATGCACTGTCAAGTAAACTTGATTCTATTAAAGGAATTGGTCCTAAAAGCAGGAATAAGCTATTAAGACATTTTGGCTCTTTGAGAAAAATCAAGGAAGCTTCAATTGATGAATTGCGCTCTGTTGGTTTGACGTTACCGCAGGCTCAAACTGTTAAATTAACGTTGTAATTATTGATTTAAACCCAAATTCCACTAAGCATTTGTGGTATAGTAATAAGGTTAAGAAAGACGGAAGGAGAATCTTTATGCCAACATTTGTCGACCAAACTAAGATAGAAGTCCAAGCAGGAAAAGGTGGCGACGGTATGGTTGCTTTCCGCCATGAAAAATATGTCCCTAATGGCGGACCAGCTGGTGGCGACGGAGGTCGTGGCGGCAGCATTATTTTTGTTGCTGACAGCGGTTTAAGAACATTAATGGACTTTCGTTATCGCCGTAAGTTTAAAGCAGAAAATGGCGAAAACGGTCGCATTAAATCACAATATGGTCGAGGAGCAAGCGACTTATATTTAAAAGTACCTGTTGGTACAACTGTTTATGATTTTGAGACTAACGAAGAAATTGGTGACCTTACTAAAAATAAACAAGAATTAGTGGTTGCACGCGGGGGCCGCGGAGGTCGCGGCAATATTCATTTCGCCACCAGTGTTAATACCGCTCCTGAAATTGCTGAAAATGGGGAACCAGGAGAAGACCGGGTTTTACGTTTAGAACTAAAGGTTTTGGCAGATGTTGGTCTTGTGGGCTTTCCTTCTGTAGGCAAATCAACTTTATTATCTATTGTAACTAAAGCTAAACCTAAAATTGCTGCTTATTCTTTTACGACTTTGACTCCCAATTTGGGCATGGTAATTTTACCTGATGGACGTGATTTTTCTATGGCAGACTTGCCCGGCTTAATTGAAGGGGCAAGTAATGGTGTAGGATTGGGAATCCAATTTTTACGTCATATTGAAAGAACTAAAGTAATTTTGCATTTAGTGGCAATGGATCCTGCTAATGGGCGTGAAGCAATCAAAGACTATCAGACTATTCGTCATGAACTGCTGCAATATGATCAGAGTCTTGAAAATAGACGTGAAATTATTGTTGCAACTCAAATGGATATCCCGGGTGCAGCAGAAAAATTAAGTCAATTTAAAAAGGACTTAAAGTCTCAGCAAATTAACAAACCAGTTTATGCTATTTCTAGTGTCACTCACAAGGGTATTGACCAATTGATGCAGGATACGGCTAGTTTGATAGAACAAGCTGAAAAAGAACAAGTTGCCAAGACCACTGAAAACGTTCAAAATGTTAAAGAATACAAATATGAACAAAAGCAAAAACAAGAATTCGAAATTATTAGATTAGAAGAACATGTTTTTGAAATCAAAGGTGAAGGTATTGAGAGGTTGGTTGAACGGACTAATCTTGACTACCATGACGGAGTTATGAGACTCGCACGCAAGCTGAAAAACTTAGGTGTTGATGATGCATTACGTAAAAAAGGAGCCGTTGACGGCGATGATGTAATCATTGGTTCATTCAATTTTGAATTTGTCCAATAAAATAATAGAAAAGTTTTGAAAGATATGACAAAAAATCGGTTTATTACAGGATATTCTGGACTTAGAGCTTTGGCGGTAATCGGAGTGATTTTATATCACTTTGACCCTAATACTTTTGTGGGCGGGTATCTTGGTGTACCGATTTTCTTTGTTTTGTCTGGATATCTTGTTACGTGTCAGATACTAAAGTCTTATGAAGAAAAAGGCTTTTATGATAGTAAAAAGTTTTATTTAAGCAGGCTGAAAAAAATTTATCCGCCACTGATTGCGGTACTATGGTTTTCAGCTGCTTATATTATTTTATTTCAACGCAATTTACTGGCTAAACTAAGTCAGATTGTGGTGGCTAATCTGCTTAACGTTTATAATTTCTGGCAAATTCTCAACGGGCAAAGCTACTTTGAGCGCTTTGCAGTCAATGAATCGCCATTTGTCCACCTATGGACTATGTCAATTAACGGTCAATTTTACCTGTTGTGGCCAGTAGTTATTTTCTTACTGGTAAAGTATGGTAAAAAAAGAAAATATATTTTTAGTATTATTTGCACTTTGTCCATTCTTTCAGCTTGTGAAATGGCACTTATGTATAAATCGGGTGTTGATATTAATCGAATATATTATGGTACAGATACCAGGTTCTTTGCACTGGGCTTGGGAGCAGCTTTAGCGGTAATTTGGCCACTAAACAAACTAAAAAGCAACATTAAAACTAGTGATACTATTACTTTAGACCTGATAGGCTTAACTAGTATCATTGGTATTTTAATTTTGTTTTTCAATCCAGCCATGAATCCGGAAAGTGCTTTTCCTTATTACGGCGGGATGCTGTTATTTACCATATTTGTTACTCTGCTTGTCGGTGTAACAGCTCATCCTGGCTGCCACTGGGATAGCTGGTTGACTAATCCCATATTCAATTGGCTTGGCTCACGCAGCTATGAAATTTATCTCTACCAATTTCCAGTGATGATTTTCTTTGAAGATAAAGTTTCTAACATGGCAGATCATGTTCAACTTTATCATTTGCTAGAGTTACTTTTAATTCTTATTTTCAGTGAATTATCATACAGGTTGGTAGAAAAACCTCTGGGCAAAATTTCTTGGCTAAAATTGAAACAATTTTGGCGGCAGGTTTTTGCTAAAAATACCCGTAATTATCTGCTTCGGGCCCAAGCTATTTTGGCAAGCTTAATTTTTCTAATTGGAAGTATCGCAATTCTTGTTTCCCCAACAGTTAAAGCCCAAAATTTCAATCAGACGCAACTTGCGCGGAGAATTAGAGCTAATTGCAAAGAGCAAGAGAAAAATAATAAGGCACTAATTGCTAAGCGCCAAAATGTTAGCCCCAAAGAACAAAAAAAGGCTAAACTATTGAAGGAAGCTGAACGTGCTGCTAAAAAGCATCCTGTTAATAAATCATTCATGAAATATGGCATCTCACAAACTGAGCTGCAATTGGCGCGTAAAGTTGAACTCACAGCAATTGGTGATTCAGTTATGGCGGGGTCCAGCGATGATTTAAACCGTTTAATGCCTAAGGCCGTGATAGATGCGGCAATTTCGCGGCAGCTAAGTGTTTCTTTTAGCTTGCTTAAGCATTATAGAAGTAAAAATGCACTGGGTAAAAATATTTTGATTGGTTTAGGCACTAACGGTCCTTTTAAAATGGCAGATCTAAATGAGCTCATGAAGCAAATAGGAAAAAAGAAACAAGTATTTTGGATTAATACTTATGTACCAAATAAACCGTGGCAAAATGAAGTTAATAGTTTATTAAATGAAGCAGCAAAAAAATACCCTAATTTTACTGTTATTGATTGGTATTCGAATGCCAGACAGCATCCAAATTGGCTTTATGAAGATAAAACGCACCCAACGCCACTGGGATCAAAGCACTATAGTGCTCTAATTGTTAAACAAATTGTTGAAAAAGCTAAGTATTAGAATGGGAAGAGTATGGAGTTACAATTTTTAGGAACTGGAGCAGGACAACCGTCTAAAAAACGCAACGTATCAAGTATTGCGTTAAAAATGCTCGATGAAATTAATGAGATTTGGTTATTTGATGTTGGTGAAGCTACCCAACATCAAATTTTGCGTACGAATATTAGACTACGCAAAGTAACCAAAATATTTATTTCTCATAATCATGGTGATCATATTTTCGGATTGCCGGGATTACTTGCGACCAGGTCTTTTCAAGGGGATGTTGGTCCAATCACAATTTACGGTCCAGCCGGATTAGAAGAGTTTGTCAGAACAGCCTTAAAAGTTTCGCGCACAAAAATTAGTTATCCGATCAAATTTGTGGTTTTAGAAGAAGGGGGACTCATTTTTCAAGGCAATGGTTTTAAGGTATATGCGGAAAAGTTAGCTCACCGCGTTCCTAGTTTTGGTTATCGAGTTGTCGAAGATAATCGACCGGGTGAACTTTTAATGGATAAATTAGCGCAATATAATGTACCTAACGGACCATTACTTGGTAAACTAAAGAATAGTGAAAAAATTACCCTAGATAATGGTACTATATTAGATGGTAAGGACTTTTTAGGACCTAATAAGGCGGGTAGAGTAGTGACAATTATTTATGATACTCGTGCTACACCGGCAATTGCCCAGTTGGCGCAAAATGCTGATGTGCTGGTTCACGAATCAACTTTCGCTGGCAATGAAGCAAATTTAGCTCATTCATATTATCACTCCACTGCTGTTGAAGCAGCAAAAATTGCGCGTGATAATGGGGTTAAACGTTTGTTTTTAAACCACATCTCTGCCAGATATTTAGGTGCTAAAGCCAAAAAATTAGAAAACCAAGCCCAGAAGATTTTTCCAAACACTAGGTTGGCTAATGATTTTGATCGAATTGTAATTCCGATGAAAGGTGAGAAAAATGAGTGATTCTCTGAGAAATAAGGTAGTTGTAATAACTGGTGCATCTAGTGGAATAGGACACTCTATTGCTTTAGAAAGTGCTGGTAGAGGAGCTACAGTGATTTTAATTGCCAGAAATGAGGCAAAATTAGCAAAGGTAGCTTCAGAAACACACGAATTGTCCGGCGCTCCAGCTTATACAATTGTTGCTGATATGAATCATAGTGATCAAATTGATGCTGCGTTTAAACAAATAGTAAAGTTAACCAAACACGTTGACTATTTAGTTAATTGTGCTGGCTTTGGCAAATTTGAGAATTTTTTAGAATCAAATCGTCACGAAGTGACAGCAATGTTTCAAGTCAATGTTTTGGGCTTAATGTATTTTACCCGTCTAGTTGGTCGTTTAATGATAGATCAAAAAGCTGGTCAAATTGTTAATATTGGTTCGATTGCCGGCAAAGTCCCTACAGTGAAATCGGCAGCATACAGTGCATCCAAAGCGGCTGTCATTCAATTTTCTAATGTCCTGCGGTTAGAACTAAAACCTTTTGGAGTCAAAGTGATGACTGTGAACCCGGGCCCTGTTTATACTAATTTCTTTAATATTGCTGATAAGAGTGGACATTATGCTGAAAACGTTCAAAGATTTATGCTTGACCCAGATGATGTTGCTTGGCAAGTAGTTCATTTCTTTGGCAGTAACAAGCGTGAACTTAACTTACCGGTTAGTTTGGGAATATTGGCCAAATTATATAATCTATTTCCCACCATTGGTGATAAATTATCACTTAAGTTTGCTTCAAGAAAGTAGTGCAAATTATGAAAAACACAGGCAGGCAGATTAAACTCATTTTTACTTTAATTTTGACATTATTAGCAGTAATATTTGTGGTTTTAAATACCGATAATGTTGCTATTAATTTTGGCTTGTTCAAATTCAAGCTACCCTTAATCATTATTTTAGTATTAATGCTTATTATTGGAGTTCTAATTGGTTATTTTTGGGGATCTTACGGACATGATCAAAACAAGAATAACTAATATAGCTTGATTTATTCGGGATACAATAGTATCATTAACAAACGTGAAGTATTTTGGGTACTTTTTAAGTAACTAAAATCGTAATTCTACAAAAAAGGAGATCAATTTAAATGGCTGTTCCTAAAAGACATACTTCTAAGCAAAAGAAACGTTCACGTCGTGGTCATATTAAGTTAACTGTGCCAGCAATGCATTATGATGCAACTACTGGAGAATATCGTTTGAGCCACCGCGTTTCACCTAAAGGATATTACAAAGGTCGCCAAGTAGTTAACCAAACTAACTCAAGCGACAACCAATAATTAAAAGACACCAAAAATTAGGTGTCTTTTTTTATTTAGAAAGATGAACATGCTGAAATGAAACTGGTTTTCTTGCACACAAGTGATATTCATGGCTACATTATGCCTACCGATTATCAGAATAAAAATGACTATTCTGCTGCTTTTGGTCTCAGCCTAGTAAGCAGTCTAATTGAAAAAGAACGTCAAAAATATGGCCCAGACAATGTGATTGTGACCGATGCCGGAGATTTTCTTCAAGGCTCACCGCTTGCTGCCTATGTTCATGAAGCTAATAATAGCTCTGTGTTAAAAAAATTTGCAGATTTTTATAATGAGATTGGTTATGATGCAAGGTGTCTCGGCAATCATGACTTTAATTTTGGTCAAGATTATTTAAAAAGCTATCTGAAGTTTAGTCAGTCACCATTTTTAAATAGCAATATTTTATCTCGTAAAACGGGTCGGTCAGCTTTTGGTCAGAGTTATGTTATTCTGCATAAAAATGGCTTAAAAATTGGTCTTATCGGTATTACGACCCAGAGAATACCATTTTGGGAGCCTGCAGACCATATTACAGGCTTACAGTTTGAATCTGCCTTTACTCAGGTTCAAAAAATAGCCAGAATTTTACGTCCGCAAGTTGATGTGTTAGGGGTTTTGTACCACGGCGGGTTTGAAGCCGATCTAAAAACTGGTAAGAGAACCGAACCAAAAACAGGTGAAAATGAGGGCTACCGTATCTTACAGAATATTCCAGAAATTGATGTAATGCTAACAGGTCACCAGCACCGCAAGTTAAAGCTCATTTCAAATAATACTGCTATTGTTCAACCGGGCTACAAGGGAGAATGTGTTGCCAAAGTAGTAATGGATATTGCTGATAAGAGTAACAAAATTCAACACATGTCTGTGGAATTATTGGATAGCAAAAATCATGTTCCCGACAATAAAATTATTAATTTAGGCGCTAGTTTGGATAAAAAAACACAATTGTGGCTGGATCAGCCAATTGCTCACTTAGAAAAACCAGCCTTAGTAATGAACGCTGAACAGGCCAGAATTAATGGGTCTGACTTCATCAATTTAATTCAAAATATGCAACTTTATTTTACCAAAGCTGATATTTCTGCAACAGCACTAATGAGTGAAACGGCTCAGGGATTTAACGAAGATGTAACTATGCGTGATATTTTACTAAATTATCCGTTTGCCAACCAATTGTGCAAGGTTAGGTTGACAGGCAAAGAATTGCGTAATATTGTTGAATACTCCTTAAAATTTTTGACAAAAGATCAGACTGGAAAAGTAGTTTTCAAGCCTAAGTATAAAAACCTGCTTTTTAATTTTGATGTGTTTTATCCGTTGACTTATGATGCAGATATTTCTAAGAGTCAGGGCAGTCGCCTAACTAAATTGGAATTAAACGGAGTACCAATTGTAGCTGAAAAAATATATCATCTTGCCGTAAATAATTATCGGGCAATGGGCGGTGGTTTTTATCCGGAATATTCACCAAATAAAATTGAAACTATTTTGGATAAAGATTATGTAGAGATGTTTCAAGAGTATTTGCAAAAGAAAAATATTAAGCTGGATTCAACGCGAAATTATTATTTTAAGTAAACAAAAAAGCCATTAGTTTTAGACTAATGACTTTTTTATTTGAGTTTAGAATATTTACTTTTATCTTTATGAGAGTGAGCTGTGATCGTAGGAATGATTGCCGCAAAAAGCAATCCGAAAATCAAACCAACAATGGCAGCTTCTTTGAAATTAAAAACATTTTGCGTTAATGGAGCAGCGATGAAACCTACAATTAGCATGTAAACCACGCTCCAGCAAATAGTCACGATATAACGACCCATAGTGGTTCCTTCTTTCATACACATGAATTTTAACAAAAATTATGCACGTTTTCAATCCAGAAGATAGCTTTTTGGTATACTAATTTATAGGGAAGGTGGCTGCAAAAATGAAATATGCTGCTCTGCAAAATCTTAGTGCTTTCACGCTTTTAGAAAGTCCTATAAAGATCAAAAATTTATTGAATACCGCTAAAAATTTAGGCTATGATGCCGTAGGGCTAACGGATATTAATGTCACATACGGTCTAGTTAACTTTTACGAAGTAGCACAAGAGGTTGGTATTAAGCCCCTTTTAGGGATGCAGTTGAGACTTAATGGTCTAATTGATAGTGCGCATAAATATGATTTAATAGCATTTGCTAAAACAGATGAAGGCTACCGCAATATTTTACGATTATCAAGTAGGATCAATCTGCTAACTGATAATGGTACTAATGACAAAATCCTGACTCTAGAAAACTTAACTAAAGATTTAAATGAACTGATTTTTATCACACCTGCAAATACACATAGTGAGTTACTTAATTTGCAGCTACAGAATGAAAACTTGGGCACTAATTTCATCCGGCATTTAATTAGTTTGGTGCCAAAGACCAGTTCATTATATTTAGGCGTTTACGGCAGCAATTCACAAGAAAATTATATTCAATACGTCACGCAGATTGCTAAGCAGTTTGACTTGCCCCTTGTTAGTGTTGAAGACACATGCTACTTGAAACCGCAGGATCAATTTTTGCGCAAGACTTTACAAGCTATTAAAAAAGGCGCTGTAATGCAGGATATTTCTGAGTTGGCAAAACAAAAAGGCTCACATTACTTGCCTTCAGTTCAGGAAATAAGTGAGCGTTATCATGAGCTTAATTTGGATGATGCTCTAAATAATACGGGCAAAATCGCTGATGCTTGTGCTGCCAAAGTTGTTTTTCAAACACCTGTTTTGCCTAAATACAAACAGGACCAGTTTGCTAACTCAAAGGATTATCTTAATTCTTTAGCTCAACAAGGTCTACAGGACCGTTTTCATGGGCATAAAATACCGCTAAACTATCAAAAACAACTGGACTACGAGTTGCAGGTTATTGACCAAATGGGCTTTAACGATTACTTTTTGATAGTTTGGGATGTCGTAAATTATTGCCACCGCTCTGATATAGCTATGGGGCCGGGACGCGGCTCTGCCTGTGGCTCCTTAGTTTCGTATTCACTGCGCATCACGGAAGTTGACCCTATACAATATAAATTACTGTTTGAACGGTTTTTAAATCCGGCAAGACACGAAATGCCAGATATTGATTTAGACATACCTGATAATCGCAGAGACGATGTCATCAAATACATGTTCACTAAATACGGTATGGACCATGCGGCTCAAATTCTTACCTTCGGTACTCTGTCCGCTAAACAAGTTTTGCGGGATACGGGACGCGTTTTTGGCTTGCAAGAAATGCAAATGAGCAAATGGTCAAACAGCGTACCTTTTTCTAAAGGTAAAATCACTTTGCAAGAAGCATATCAGGGCTCAAAGAAAATGCAAATGCTAGTGAATGCCAGTGCGCAAAATAAGCTGCTCTTTGAAACGGCAAATGGTTTGGAAGGATTACCGCGGCACTATTCTATTCACGCAGCCGGTCTAGTCCTTAGTGATAATTCTATTGCCGCGATTGCTGGTTTACAATCTGGTCAGTTGGGCATACCTATCACTCAGCAAACAAAGAAATATGTCGAATCACTGGGATTATTAAAAATAGACTTTTTAGGTCTCAGAAATCTTACAATTTTAGGGGATACGGAAAAATTAATACGAACACAAGGTAAAAAAATCGATTTTAATAAAATACCTTTGAATGATCCTCAAACTTTAGCAATTTTCCAAAAAGGAGAAACCGAGCTGGTTTTTCAGTTTGAATCAAGCGGGATCAGAAATGTATTGCGTGAATTACATCCTGACGACTTTGAAGATTTAGTTGCTGTTAACGCTCTTTACAGGCCAGGCCCAATGCAAAATATCAAGACTTTTATAGCCAGAAAAAAGGGCAAGCAGAAAGTAGCGTATCCAGATCCAAGTTTAAAACCAATTTTGGCTTCTACCTATGGCGTTTTAGTGTACCAGGAACAAGTAATGCAAACGGCTCAAGTTTTAGCAGGTTTCTCTTTAGGTGAAGCCGATATCTTGAGACGAGCAATGTCAAAAAAGGACCAGAGCGTTATTGAGAAAGAAAAATCGCGCTTTATTTCCGGTGCTGTCAAAAAAGGCAAAACTAAACAAGTAGCGGCCAAGGTTTATAACTATATTGAACAATTTGCAAATTATGGCTTTAACCGCTCCCATGCTGTGGCCTACACAATGATTGCTTTTTGGTTAGCATATTTGCAAGTTCATTATCCTGCTGAATTTTATGCAGCTATGCTTAATTCAAATACTGGTAACCAAAATAAGTTAATTGAATATGTGATGAAAGCACAAGGTGACGGGGTAAAAATTCTGTCTCCTGATATTAACAAAAGTACCTTAAATTATCAGGTGATTGACGGCAAAATTTTAGTCAGCTTGCGGGCAATTAAGGGTATCAGGATTGATTTTCTGAAGGAAATAATCAAGAAAAGACAGAATGGCAATTTTAAGTCTTTAAGTGATTTTTTGCGAAAAATTGATCCTAAGTTTATTCAAACCAAAGTAATACAATCAATGATTAAAGCTGGCTGTTTTGATCAACTTAACTCTAATAGAAATGAGTTATTACAAAATAGTACTGAAATAGTTGAAAACGTTAAATTAACGCAGGGAAATCTTGCACTTGCTGAAAGCTTAGGCGGAGCACCTATTGAGCCGGCTAAAGCACCAACTAAACAGGAAAAGGCCCGCATGGAAGAAGAAGCCTTGGGTTTTTCCACTTTAACTTCGCCATTATTAGCAGTTCAAAAATATGCTCAAAAATTTAATGCCAGACCTTTAAGTGATTTTGAAATCCATGAGTCAGGCATAACAGTGGGGAAGCTGTTAAATTTAAAATTAATTAGAACCAAAAATGGGCAAACAATGGCGTTTGGCAGCTTTGCGGATTCAAGCAGCAAGCAGGATATTGTTATTTTTCCTAATGTTTATGATAAAATTCAATCGAATTTAAAGGAAGGTGGAATTTACTTATTAGGTATTAAAATACAGAATGACCGTATTGATTCCAGTAAAAAACAGTATGTATTGACAAATTTAAAGGTTGTCAACTTCAAAGAGTGATTTTTGCGTAAACTTGAGCAAGTAGCTGTTGTTAACGCTAACATCGAAAAAGACTGTTAAATCAAGAATTTAAATCATTTTTTGTGAGATTTTTTCCTGAAAGAATGTTAAAATTTAGGTGATGTGAGAAATTACACAATAATCTTGATGAGGTGAATTCATGAAACGAATTGGAATTTTAACGAGCGGTGGCGACGCTCCAGGTATGAATGCAGCCGTAAGGGCTGTTACAAAAACCGCTATTCATCACGGTCTTGGTGTTGTTGGTATTCGTTATGGTTTTGCCGGCCTTGTAGCAGGTGACTTTGTTACATTAACTGCTGAAAACATTGACCATATGATTAATTCTGGTGGTACTTTTCTTTACAGTGCCCGCTATCCTGAATTTGCACAAGAAGAAGTGCAAAAGAAGGGTGTTGAACAATTAAAAAAGCATGATATTGATACTATTATTGTAATCGGTGGTGACGGATCATATCACGGTGCTTTGGCATTAACACGTTTGGGTATTAATTCAATTGGGTTACCAGGTACTATTGATAATGATATTCCGTATACTGAATATACAATTGGTCTTGACACTGCCTGCAATACTGCAATGGAAGCTATTGACAAAATCAGAGACACTGCCAGCAGCCATCACCGCGTTTTCGTAGTTAACGTTATGGGACGAGATTGCGGCGATATTGCTATGCGTGTAGGTCTGGCTTCCGGTGCTGATGCAATTGTTGTTCCGGAAAGAAAATACGATATTAAGGCAATTGCCGAAAGATTAAAGCGCGGCTTTAAAGATGGCAAAGATAATGGTATTATCGTGTTAGCTGAAGGTGTCATGAATGCTGCTGATTTTAGAACAGAGCTTTTAAAATACGGTGACTTTGATTGTAGAGCAAATATTCTAGGTCACATGCAACGCGGTGGTTCACCAACCCTTTTGGACAGAATTAATGCCACAAAAATGGGTAACTATGCGGTTAAATTACTTCTCGATGGTAAAGGCGGTTTAGCTGTCGGCATGGAGAATGGTCAATTAGAAACCCACGATATTCTGGACCTGTTTGATGAACAGCACGCCAGTGAACAGTCTTTACTTGACATTAATGAAGAAATGACTAAATAATAGTCGATTTTGGGGAGATTTTTAAATAATGAAGAAAACTAAAATTGTTAGTACCTTAGGGCCAGCTTCAAATGATATTGAAACTATTACAGCTCTGGCTAAGTCAGGCGTAAATGTATTTCGTTTCAACTTTTCACATGGTGACCATGCTGAACATCTTTCACGGATGAAAATGGTTCGTCAAGTTGAAAAAGAAACTGGTTTAGTACTTGGTATTGCTTTAGATACCAAAGGTGCTGAGATTAGAACCACTGATCAAGAAGGTGGCAAGTTTACCATTAATACTGGAGACCAAATTCGTGTATCAATGGACGATTCTAAACCGGGTAACAAGGACATGATTCATGTTACTTACGAAGGTCTTTATGGTGATACCCACGTTGGTGGTCACGTTTTAATTGACGATGGTTTAGTTGACTTATTAATTAAAGAAAAAGACGAAGAAAAGAAAGAATTAGTTTGTGAAGCTCAAAATACTGGTGTTATCGGTTCTAAGAAGGGTGTTAATGCACCTGGCGTTGAAATTCGCCTCCCAGGAATTACTGAAAAAGATGCTGATGACATTAAGTTTGGTTTAGCTCATGGCATTAACTTTATCTTTGCTTCGTTTGCACGTAAGGCGCAAGATATCCTTGATATTCGTAAGTTGTGTGAAGATGCTGGTTGTGACTACGTTAAGATTTATCCTAAGATTGAATCACAAGAAGGTATTGATAACGCAGACGAAATCTTGCAAGTTTCAGATGGTTTAATGGTTGCTCGTGGTGACATGGGTGTAGAAATTCCATTTATTGATGTGCCATTTGTTCAAAAAGATTTAATCAAGAGAGCAAACGCACTTGGTAAGCCTGTTATTACTGCCACCCAAATGCTTGATTCAATGCAAGAAAATCCTCGTCCAACTCGTGCTGAAGTTTCAGATGTTGCCAATGCAGTTCTTGATGGTACTGATGCCACTATGCTTTCTGGTGAATCAGCAAATGGTTTGTACCCAGTTAAAGCTGTTTCAGCAATGGCAGAAATTGATGAAAGAACTGAACGAGAACTTCTTAAGCGTAACACTCTAGCTCTGCAAAGATTTGAAGAATACAAGGGTTCAAACGTTACGGAAGCTATTGGTGAATCAGTTGTGCGGACTGCACAAGAATTAGGTGTCAAAACCATTATTACTGCAACTAATTCTGGTTATACTGCAAGAATGATTTCCAAGTACCGTCCAAATGCTAACATTTTAGCTTTAACTTTTGACGAGAAGATCCAACACTCACTTGGCATTTCTTGGGGTGTTCAACCTTTGCTTACTGAAAAACCTGCTTCTACTGATGACATGTTCGAAGTAGCAGCTAAAGTTGCTAAAGAACAAGGTTATGTTCAAGATGGTGATTTAGTAATCATTGTTGCTGGTGTTCCTGTTGGTGACTCAGGTACAACCAACTTGATGAAACTCCAAATTATTGGTAGCAAATTAGCTCAAGGATTAGGAGTAGGCAACGGTTCAGTTGTTGGTAAAACAGTTGTAGTTAACAGTGCCGAAGAAGCAATTAGCAAGACTAGAGAAGGAGACATCCTTGTTGCCAAGACTACTGACCCTGATTACATGCCAGCGATCAAGAAGGCTTCCGGTTTAGTTGTTGAAGCTTCCGGCTTGACTTCACATGCTGCTGTGGTTGGTTTATCATTAGGTATTCCAGTTGTTGTTGGTGTTAGTGATGCAACTGAAAAGATTGGTAGTGGAATTACTATTACTGTTGATGCTCGTCGTGGTGCTATTTACCAAGGTGAAGTTTCAAATCTTTAATTAAGTTCATTTGTCAAAATAGCCAGTGGTTGTCACTGGCTATTTTGTTTTGAGTTAAATACACTAGGCAATGATACAATAGATATTACTAGTAAAGTCAAATGACTATTAGAGCTAAATACTTTGAAAATGATATACTTGTTTAAAGATCCCAATTTTAGATTTAGGAGAGAAAATTATGCTTGGCACCATCGCAGCTGGTAAAATTATTGATCAAAATGAAAATTCTTTTTTCGTGCAAATTGATGGTATTACTTATGAATTAAAAAGAAAAGAAATCACGCAGGAAGAAAAGCCTAAACTGGGGGAAGAAATCAAGGGCTTTTTATACGACGATAAACAACATAATCGTGAAATGACCCAATTCCTGCCGTTTGCTCAAAAAGACCAATATGGTTGGAGTAAGGTCACAGCAGTTAAATATGACCTCGGAGTTTTCGTGGATATTGGTTTGCCGGATAAAGATGTTGTAATATCTCTTGATGATTTACCTTTTAATAAAGATCGGTGGCCTCGCCCAGATGACCAGCTTTTAGTTCATTTAGAAACAGATGAAAAAGATCGTATTTGGGCAAAGCTGGCTGATGAGAATATCTTTGAACAGCTTGCTGCTCATTTTCCAGATGACATGAAAAACAAAGATGTTTTTGGAACGGTCTATTCTGCACGTGAAGTAGGAGCTTTTGTGATTACAAAAGAATACTATCTTGGTTTTGTCCATCCTACACAAATGGCTCGTCCTCTGCGCTTAGGTGAACAGTTCAAAGGCCGAGTAGTTGGTATCAGTCAGTATGGCAGGCTAAACTTAAGCAGTTTACCTCGTGCTTTTGAAGAAATTGATGATGATGCCCAAATGGTTTTAATGAGTTTGCGGCGTAAAAGCGACAAAATGTTGCCTTTTTACGATAAATCAGATGCTCAAGATATTAAAAATTATTTTGGCATTTCCAAATCTGCTTTTAAGCGTGCATTGGGACATTTGCTCAAAAATAATTATATTGTTGAAGACAAGGACGCAGGTACAATTACTTTAATTAATGATCCTGAAGATGTAGCAAAATGAACAATTTAACAGAACAAGTTGAAGATTATTTAAGATACAGCCAAATTGAGCGCGGTTTAAGCGCGAACACCATTACATCTTACAGGCAAGACTTAACTGCTTTTATCAATTTTTTAAAAAAAGAGCATTTAAAGACTTGGCCAACTAAAGCTCTTGACATTGATGCCTTTTTGGCTCAACAGCGTGATTTAAATAAAGCCACCAGTTCAATTAGTCGGTTAATTTCCAGTCTGCGTAAATTTTATCAGTGGCTGGTAAGGCAAAACATCCAAAAAATCAATCCCATGCTGGAAATAGATTCTCCCAAAAAAAGGCGCTCTTTACCTGTAGCTCTCACAGTAGATGAAATCAATCATTTGCTTGATCAACCTAATACCAATAAGAAATTGGGTTTGCGTGATCGGGCGTTGCTTGAAACTTTATATGCAACTGGAATTAGGGTGAGTGAATTAATCAACCTCAAGTTTAACGATCTACATGAAGAACTAAAGTTGATCAAAGTTTTCGGTAAGGGATCAAAGGAACGGTTAATTCCAATAAGCGAAGTAGCTTTGTCCTGGATAGATAGTTATAAGGAAAAAGTACGGGATCCGTTAATATTAAAAGTAGGCCAAAACTGTGACTTTATTTTTCTTAATAGTCGCGGTACCGCTTTAACAAGGCAGGCAGTCTGGCAAATTATTAAAAAATATTGTAATATGGCTGGTATTCAAAAAAATGTTACCCCTCATACTTTAAGGCATACTTTTGCTACGCATTTGCTAGAAAATGGTGCGGACTTGCGTGTAGTTCAAGAAATTTTAGGTCATTCAGATATTAGTACCACCCAAATTTACACCAATTTGTCGCAGAAGCATATTTTACAGGTGTACGCAAAAACTCATCCGCGGACATAGGTGATTAAATGTTAATTGAATGTAAAAATGATAAAGAAAAAGTAGCAATGGGCTTGTTGTCATATTTAACTGATTTTAAAAACCTTGCTAACCTTAAAGATGAAATTCATTTAAACAAGAATAGCAATGAATTTCATCTATACCTTTATCGTGCTCAGGATCCCAATTTTGTGGGCGTAATCGGAACCCAAGCGAATAAGCAATTTGTAGTTATCCGCTATCTTTCGCTTGCTCCTGATTATCGTAAGGAAAAGTATGTGGCACAAGCAGTCAATGAATTGGCCCAGGCTAATCCGCAAAAAATTATTACTGCTGTTCCTGAATATATTGAACTGATTAAATATCTTAAAAAGGACACGAGATAATGAGTGAAAACCTAACTTTGGAATTACCTAATTTTGAAGGTCCTTTGGACTTATTGCTGCACCTAATCAAAGTCCAAAAAATTGATATTTACGATATTCCGATTGCTCAAATTACCAGTCAATATTTGGCCTATTTGCAAGAAATGCAACAATTAAATCTCAAAATAGCAGGAGAATACTTTGTGATGTCTTCAATGCTTTTGCGCATTAAATCTCAATCATTATTACCGCATAATGATTTTGCAGATGAAAACGAAGAACAGGAAGATCCGCGGGATGAATTAGTGCAGCAACTAGTAACCTACTCAGTATTTAAAAAGGTTTCAGCTTATTTTAAAAAAAGAAACGAAGAAGTTCCAATTACTGCTGCTAAGGAAGAAAGTGTTCCCCAAAATAAAAAGATTCAGCCTTTACCAAAAGGGCAGATCACAGCTACGGAATTAACCAATACTTTTATAGTAATTTTGCAACGAATGAAAATTAGGCAGCCTGATATCGTTTCGGTTAATGTAAACGAAACCTCTGTAGCAGAAATGGCTCATTTTTTACAAAAAAAGTTAGCTAAACATCAGACCGTCAGTTTTTTTTCGTGTTGTAAGGAAATGAGAACCTTATCCGATGTGATTGGCTTATTTTTAGCATTACTTGAACTATGTAAGAAACAACAAGTAAAAGTGCTACAAAAAAGGACTTTTGGCGATCTTTGTTTAGAAAGAATTGATTGTGATGACAAGTAAAATAGCGCAGTTAGAAGCACTATTATATGTAGCTGGTGATGCTGGTATTACAGATGTAAATTTATGTGAACTTTTGCAAATTACCAAGCCTGCTTTGCGTGAACTGACCAAAGAATTACAAAAAAAGCTGCTGGAAAATGCTGATTCAGGTCTTCAAGTACAGCATATTAATGACAACTATAAATTAACTACTCGTCCCGAAATGAGTGCGATCATTGAGCACTTTTTTCAAAAAGATTTAACAAAAAGCTTGAGTCAATCTGCACTTGAAATATTGTCGATTATTGCTTACAAGCAGCCTATAACCAGAATAGAAATTGATGAAATTAGAGGCGTTAATTCCTCTGGTGCGCTGCAAACATTAATCTGGCGCGGGTTAGTTAAAATAGATGGTAAAAAAGAAGCTCCCGGTCACCCAAACTTATATGTGACCAGTGACTACTTTTTACAATATTTTGGTTATCACAGTCTGGCAGACTTGCCCTTAATTGAAGACTTTGAGGATGATAGTGTAAACGCTGAAGGCGAAATAGATTTATTTGCGGCCAAGGGACAGGCTGATAAAAATATTGCAAAAACTCAAAAAGGAGAAAAATAATGGTTTTAGAACGGTTGCAAAAAGTAATTGCGGAAGCTGGGATTGCTTCACGCCGCAAGGCTGAAAAGATGATTGTAGAAGGACGAGTAACGGTTGATGGGAAAGTCGTTACTCAGCTAGGAACTAAAGTTAACACTTTTAGTAACGTTACTGTTGATGGTGAGCCAATTGAGCGTGAGAGTCTACATACTTATTTGTTTTATAAACCACGCGGCGTAGTTTCTACTGCCAGTGACGATAAAGGCAGGAAAACAGTAGTTGATTATTTTAAAAACTTACCGTACCGGCTATATCCAATCGGAAGACTTGACTATGACACTTCAGGGTTGCTGCTGATGACTAATGATGGAGAATTAGCTAACTTGTTAATGCACCCACGTAATAATGTGGCCAAGGTTTATGTGGCAAAAATAACAGGTCAGCTTACGCCTGAAGAAATTGGTCAACTGAAAAATGGTGTCAAAATTGATCGGCATAGATGTGCACCTGCCAAAGTAAAAATCATTAAGACCGATCGCAAAAAGAATAACCAAATTGTGCAGTTAACAATTCATGAAGGACAATATCATCAAGTCAAAAGAATGTTTAAGTCTGTAAACCATCAAGTTAAAAAATTAGCCCGTGAAAAATATGCTTTTCTAACTCTTGCTTCTTTAGTTTCTGGCACATATAGAGAATTAACTCATGAAGAAGTTGACAGATTAAAGGACGTAGATTAACATATATGTGGAAATTAAAAATAAGTTTGTTGTCTTCATGGCAGGGTGAAAATCCCGACCGGTGGTGTAAGTCCACGACCCACGATAGTGGTGGAATCTAATGAGATACCGATAGTTAAAGTCTAGATGAAAGAAGACAGACTGAACTAAAAGCCAAGATCTATAGCTTACTTTTACATGGTCTGTTGCTAGGAGCAACAGACCATGTATTTTTTTGGAGGTAAGAATCTTGCATAAAAAGAAATCTAGTAATTTAGCTAACATAGTAGCCTATACTTTAATTGGAACGATTGCATATATATTAATGCTGCTTGAATTTCCACTGCTGACTAGTTTTTTAAAATTTGATTTTTCAGACGTAGTCATTACAATTGGTACATTTTTATTTGGACCAGGACCCGGTGCGTTCATTGCATTTGTGCGGATGTTAATCAATTTAATTTATAAGGGCTTTGCTTTACCAAGTATAGTTGGACAAACGGCAGCTTTTCTTGCTTCACTTTCTTTTGCTTTGCCATTTTATTATTTAACTAAAAATATTAGTAAAGATGAAAAGAATTTCTCGAAAAAATTTTTACAACCAATAGTAGGAATTGTTTTGGGAATTGTGGCGATGACTATAGTTTTATCCGTACTCAATGCTCTAGTGTTAACACCTTTTTATGCGGTGACTACAGTTCCTAACTTACCGGCAATCCATGGCTATACTGGTTTGCTTGCCTTTACAGAAAAGGTTTATTTAGGTCAATTGTTACATATTCCTTCTATGAGTGCTTATATTTTTGGCATTATTGTGCCATTTAATCTGTTAAAAGGAACAATTAATGGTGTAGTTGTTTACTTATTATTTGAAACGGTTTTACGAACATTTAAGCCTTTTGTACGCAGAAACTTTAATTTAAAAAATTAATATAGAAAAAAACCAAAATCAGTCTATTAAATGACTGATTTTTTTGTCCACTTAAATAGCAAATATGCTAAAATTAAGCAGGTTAGGTAAGGAGGTTTTCACGATGAATCATAATCAAGAGGGTCCATATCATCATTATGAACGTCCTCAGGAATCAAGGGTCAGGACATATAAGTCTGTATCAAAAGGCTGGCTTGCCCTAATAGTTTTGTTGGTTGTTGTTTTAGTAGCTCTTGTTCCTGTAGTTCATCATTTGGCTGGAAATAATAATTCTGCCAGCAAAGTTGTTGAAGTACGTAAAACAAGTAAAAAAACAATTAAGCATACCAAAGCTAAAAACTTGCCTGCTAAAAATAAAAAAGTTATAAATAAAAGTAAAACTAAGACTAAAACTGAGACAAAGTCAAAGAAAAAATCTCAGACTAAGCCTCAAAAGAAACGTGCAGTTGTAAAACAATACGTTGTAAAAAGTGGTGATTCGTTAACAAGTATTGCCAACCGATTTAATATGTCTGTAGGCTATTTAGCACAGTTAAATCAACTTGATCCCTATAGTCAAGTTGATATAGGACAAACATTAAAGATTAGACAATAATAATATAGAAAGGAATAGGGACTAATAGTCAATAGTCCCTTTTTTATTGGAATGCAAGTAGCAATTGATGGTCCAGCATCTGCTGGTAAAAGTACAGTAGCAAAAATTATCGCTCAAAAGTTAAATTTCACTTATATTGATACGGGGGCAATGTACCGCGCATCTACGTGGTTGGCGCGGGAACACAAACTTAGTTATGGTGATGAAAAGGGCATATTGGCTGCTATTGATCAGGAAAATATTGAACTGAAGTCTGTTGCGGGTCAACAAAAGGTCTTTGTGGGTACAAAAGATATTTCACAAGAAATTCGCACGCCAGATATTTCAGCTCATGTTTCTCAAGTATCAGCTCTTGCTGGGGTAAGGGAAAAGATGGTCAAATTACAAAGGCAGATGGCTGGCAAAATGAATGTGGTGATGGACGGTCGTGATATTGGTACCACTGTTTTACCAAATGCTGCTGTAAAAATCTTTTTGATTGCTTCTGCTCATTCCCGTGCTGAAAGAAGAATGAAGGACTTTAAAGAGAGAGGCATTAAAGTAGATCAATCACTTGCAGAAATTGAACATGACATTGCGGAAAGGGATTATAAAGATTCCCATCGTAAAATCTCACCATTAAAAAAAGCACAGGACGCTATCGAAATTGACACGACTGCAATGACGATTGAGCAAGTTGTTAATGCAATTTTATTTGAAATTAAAAAAAGTCAAAAAAAACTATAAAAAAGGGGATAAAACAGTAGAAAAATCTCTAACTTTCATTTAAAATTAGAGTATGATATTGGGAGGTAAATAATGTCAGAAAACAGTAATCAATTTTTAGATGCATTAAAGCAAATGCAAGGAGTTGAGGTCGGAGATATCGTAGATGTTGAAGTATTAGACGTTGAAGAAGGTCAAATTGATGTTGGTGTTGTAAATGCCGGCGTTGAAGGTGTGATTCCTCGTCGTGAATACACTTCAGATCGCAATGTTGACCTGCGTGAAGCCGTTAAGCCAGGCGACAAGTTCAAAGCTTTGGTTTTGAGAAAAGCTGGCGGTGACAAAGAAAACGGAGAATTCTTCTTCTCAGTTACCCGCTTAAAGGAAAGAGAAGCTTACGATGAATTACAAAAGGACTTCGAAGAAGGTAAGACTATCGAAGGTACTGTAACTTCATCTGTACGTGGTGGTTTGTTAGTTGATGTTGGTACAAGAGGTTTCTTGCCAGCTTCACTGATTTCTAACCGTTACGTTTCAGATCTTAAGCCTTTCATTGGCAAGACCATGAAACTTAAGATTACCGAAATTGATCCAAGTAAGAATCGCTTAATTCTTTCTCACAAGGACTTAATTGAAGAAGAACGTGAAGAAGCTTTTGATAAGGTAGCATCTCAATTAGTTGTTGGTGATGTTGTTGAAGGCAAAGTTTCTCGTTTAACTAATTTCGGAGCTTTTGTTGATGTTGGTGGTGTTGACGGTTTAGTCCACATATCCGAGATTTCATATAAGCATGTTGATAAGCCAAGCGATGTTTTGAAGGCTGGTCAAGATGTTAAAGTTAAAGTAATTGGTATTGATGATGATAGACATCGCATCTCCCTTTCGATTAAGCAAACTGAACCTTCTCCATTCGAACAAGCCACAGCTGACTTACACGAAGGAGATGTGTTTGAAGGCGAAGTAAAATCTTTAACTAACTTCGGTGCCTTTGTTGAAGTAGCTGATGGCATTCAAGGTTTGGTACATGTTTCAGAAATTTCTTATAAGCATGTTGATAAGCCAAGTGATGTGTTAAAGGTTGGTCAAACAGTTAAAGTCAAAGTTTTAAACATTGACCCTAATGAACGTCGTATTTCACTTTCGATGAAGGCCGCTGAGCCTAAGAGTTCTGAAAATGAAGGCAACCAATCACGCGGTTCATACAATCGCAACTCGGTTAACAAGAAGTACATGAACAATGATGATAATGGCTTTGCTTTAGGTGATATCATAGGTGACCAATTAAAAGATCGTCGTTAATTTTTAATGAAGAGACCGACTTTTTAAGTCGGTTTTTTTATTTATGAAGGAGGCTGAAAAATGGTTTTACCCGTTGTTGCAATAGTTGGACAGCCAAATGTTGGTAAATCAACGCTTTTCAACCGGATTATTAATCAACGTTTAGCAATAGTCGAAGATAAGCCAGGTGTAACTAGAGATCGCAATTATGCTCAAGCAGAATGGTTGGGTCATAAATTCGATTTAATTGACACTGGCGGTATAACTTGGTCAGGCAGCAATATTGAAGATGAGATTAGGGCTCAAGCAGAAATAGCGATTGAAGAAGCTGATGTAATTGTCATCTTAACTAGTGTGACCAACCACTTAACTAGTCTTGATGAACGAATTGCGCAAATGCTCTATCAAACTAAGAAGCCGGTAATCTTAGCTGTCAATAAGGCTGATAATCCTGAACAGCGCATGGATATATATGATTTTTACAGCTTAGGATTTGGTGAACCTATCCCAATTTCAAGTATTCATGGGACTGGTATTGGTGATTTGCTGGATCGCATTGTTGCTAGCTTGCCGCAGGATTTAGATCAAAACGAAAACAAACAAATATCTTTTAGTGTTATTGGTCGACCAAATGTCGGAAAATCTTCCATTGTAAATCAACTTGTGGGAGAAAAACGGGTCATCGTTAATAACGAAGAGGGTACTACCCGGGATGCAGTAGACACGCCATTTGAAACGGCTGATGGTACTAAATTTAGAATCGTAGACACAGCCGGTATCAGAAAAAGGGGCAAAGTTTACGAAAAAACTGAAAAGTACTCAGTTATGAGAGCGATGGGCGCTATTGAACATTCCGATATAGTTTGTTTGGTACTGGATGCCGATACCGGCATCAGAGAGCAAGATAAGCACGTTGCGGGTTATGCCCATGAAGCAGGACGCGGCATCATTATCGTGGTCAATAAATGGGATCTACCAAAAAAGAATAGCAATAGTGCCAAAGAGTTTGAGCAAACTATTCGAACAGAATTTCAATATTTAGATTATGCTCCAATTTTATTTGTTTCAGCTAAAACCGGACAGAATTTGGCAAAAATTCCAGAAATGGTTAAGCAAGTTTATCGCAATCAGCAGCAAAGAATTAAGTCAAGTGTCTTGAATGACTTGCTTTTAGAAGCAAGTAAGTTAGTTCCTACACCTATGATTAAGGGTAAGAGACTGCGTGTTTATTACATGACCCAAGTTGCCACTAATCCGCCCACTTTTGTTGTTTTTGTGAATGACCCTGAATTAATGCACTTTTCTTATGAGCGGTTTTTGACTAATCAGTTAAGAGCCAACTTTGACTTTTCTGGAACACCAATTAAAATTATTCCACGTAAGAGAAAATAGTTTGTATCTAGCAAATGCATAAAAAACACATTTTTAGATTAAATTGCTTGTTGTAGCAGGGCTTTTGTGCTATTTTGAATTCAAGGAAATAGTGATCTAGATAATCATTTATTCCTTGTTCCTTTGTTGAGGAACTAGTTAGGAATCTTTTTAGAGATTCATGTTTCAGGAGGTGAATTCCCAATGGCAAATAAAGCAGAATTAGTTAGTGAAGTTGCATCAAAGACAAAGTTAACAAAAAAAGACGCAGCTACAGCTGTTGATGCAATTTTTAGCTCAATCCAAGAAGATCTTTCTAAAGGTAAGAAAGTACAATTGATTGGCTTTGGAACTTTTGAAGTGCGTAAGCGTGCAGCCCGTAAAGGACGTAATCCACAAACTGGCGCTGAAATTAAAATTCCAGCAAGTGTTGTACCAGCATTTAGACCTGGTAAGGCTCTTAAAGAAGCTGTTAAATAGCTTAATAGTTTTTACTTAAAAGATGGTGGCTAATTCGCCATCATCTTTTTTGTTTGTTATTATTTTAAATGTAGATTAATCATGGAGGAATTAAAATGAGCTATTCAGAACAACTTCTTGATGCCATTGATCGGCAAGATTTTTCCCAGGAAAAAATTTTATTGAAAAAAGCCTTAGACAGCGATGAACCTGAAATTTTAGCATCATTAGCAGAAAACCTTGTAGGATTAGGTTTTACTGACTTAGCTAAGGAAGTATACCGCAGTCTGATTGCTCGTTTTCCCAAAGAGGACCTATTCAAAATCTATTTAGCTGAAATTTTATTAAATGACGGCAAAGACGAAGATGCCTTGACTTTACTTTATGGTGTTAAACCAGACTCTGCTGCATACCTTGACAGCTTATTAGTGCAGGCAGATTATTATCAAAGTAATGGTTTGCTCGAAACAGCCTATAAAAAGCTCTTAGAGGCTGCTAAAATTTCACCTGATGAAGATGTCGTCAAGTTTGGTTTAGCCGAACTGGATTATCTCAGCGGGCGTTACGAGCAGGCACTGTCTAGATACCAAGATCTATTAAAGCGCCATAAAACATTTAGCGAAGTAAATTTGAATGATCGGTTATTTCAAACTTTAGCCAAATTAGGCCGCTACGAAGAAGCTAGCAGAGTTATTTCCCAAAACGGCAACGAAATCTTGGATATTGACAGTAAATACCAGGCTGCCTTAGTAATGCTTGCTGTTCATAAAGATGAGCAGGCTATTAAATACTTGAATGAAGTAATTGATCAAAGTCCTGATTACGTAAACGCATACCGTCTGTTAGTTGACGCATACGAGCAGCAGCATAATAATGAGCAGGAACTGCGGTCAGCTCAAGCTGGAATAGCCTATAATGAGCTTGACCCAGTTTTGTATAAAAAAGGCGCCCAAGCTGCACTAAGAATGAATGATTTTAAAACTGCTGAAGAATTATTGCAAAAGGGAATAAAATTTTTACCTGAAAATATCGCATTGCGCATCCAATTATCTAATCTTTATGTAAAAGAAAATAAAGACGAAGAAAATATTGCCCTGTTTAAGCAATTGGATGATGAAGATCTTGAACCACAAGTGCACTGGAATCTGGCAATTTCCTATCAAAATTTAGATCAAAGTGCAAAGGCCAAAAGTGAATTTTTATTAGCCTATCCTGAATTTAAAGATAATAGTGCATTTTTAAAACAAATGATCCGCTTTTTCAATACAGAGCCTAATGCCAAAGAAATTGTCAAAGAACTGCTCGAAAAGTATCTGAAACTTGAACCTGAAGATACAGAAATGCAGGAAATGTATGACAACTTGAATTTTAAATAAAAAAGTATCGTAATAAAAAAGCCCGTTTAAGGGCTTTTTATGTGCTTAAATTTAAACCAGTTAAAACTATTTTCTAATTAGTAAATGGTGCCTTTTTTGCTTGTAAGTAAAGCCTTCGCCTAAAACCTCGTGTACTTCAATTACACTGACAAAAGCTTGCTGATCCTCGGCGGCTATCAGTTCTTTAACTAAAGGTATTTCTCTAGGAGAAACTACCAGGTAAATCACTGGTCTCTTTGTTTTTTTATAACCACCACGAGCTTCAAAATAAGTAAAGCCGCGATCTAATTTCAGGTCAATCATTTGGGCTATTTCTTGGTAATGATCCGAAATAATTAATAGTCCGCGAGCAGAATAGGCACCTTGTTGCACAGCATCCATTACTCTGGAAAGAATAAAGGCGGCTACCAGAGTATACATAATATGCTTAATGTCTAAATATGATAAAGATGACAGCAAAATGATGGTGTCGCAGAAAAGAAGCACTTTTCCAGAAGAAAAGCCATATTTTATTTGCATAATTCTTGCTATAATATCGGTTCCGCCCGAAGTTCCATTGTAGCGAAAAACTAGTCCTAAACCAATACCGGAAAGCGTTCCTGCTAAAATTGCCGACAAGAAGAGGTCGTGTTCTAGGTTTAATTGATATATAATAGGGATTAAGCGCCAAAACCACAGGAAAAATGATAACCATAGAGTTCCCCAAATGGTATAGGCTAGTGGCCTTTTACCCATGAAACGATAACCCAAAATTATTAAGGGGATGTTAAGTAAAAGGGATGATAATCCCATATTTATTCCCCAAAAATGTCTCAGCAGCAATGTAATACCGCTAATTCCACCGTCTGTAAGCTTGTTCGGAACAGAGATCATATCCAGACTAAGTGCGTAAATCGCGCAACCAATTGCTATCATAATCAGATCTATGACATTTTTCTTGTTGATTTTCTGCATAATACATAATCTTTCTTTGATAAATATTATCTTTAAACTAACATAAATTAAATAAAAAAAACACTAATAAATGAGTTGACTAAAAAATGAAAAAAATAAACAATTTACCACCAATTTTTACTGCGGCATTTCCCGTGCTTGATAAATTAAATGAGGCTGGATATGAAGCATATTTTGTAGGCGGTTCTATTCGTGATTTGCTTTTAAAGCGATCTATCCATGATATTGATATTGCCACCAGCGCGTATCCTGCCGAAGTGAAAAATCTTTTCCCTAAATCTATCGATACGGGTATCAAACACGGAACAGTGACGGTTTTAAATGATGGTGCCAGTTACGAAATTACTACTTTTAGAACCGAATCGGGTTACCAAGACTTTCGCAGACCTGATCACGTCACGTTTGTGCAAAATCTTGCAGAAGATTTAAAAAGGCGTGACTTTACGATTAACGCTTTAGCGATGAATACAAAAGGGGAGATAATTGATCTCTTTAACGGTTTAAGTGACTTAAAAAAGCATCTGATAAAAGCTGTTGGTGATCCAGCAACCAGATTTCATGAAGACGCCTTAAGAATGATGAGAGCCGTGCGCTTTATGAGTCAGCTGGACTTCAAGCTTGAAAGTAAAACTAAAAAAGCGGTCAGTGAATTTCATGATTTGTTGCCGAAAATTTCAGTTGAACGCATCCGTGATGAGTTTGTCAAAATGGGAACAGGGGCTAATTCACGGGCAGCCTTTCAGGTCTTTTTAGATACTGAGTTAAGTGAAGGGGTCCCAGATTTTGCCGGCAAAAAAGATTTGTTGGCAATTTATCCCCAGTTAAAGTTTAATCCCAGTATGGAAACCAGCCTGTGGGCAGTGATCATTATTCTTTTAAAAATACCTAATAACGAAATTGGGCACTTCATGCGTGACTGGAAGAATTCCAATGCGATGACGGAAAAGGTAAAAAAGATAGTAGCTCTATTTGATCTGCTCTCTGAAAAATCACCATCTGATTTTGAATTGTTTTCTGCAGGGAAAAATATTTTGCTTAACACAATTGATGTCGCTCACATATTAGGTCAGCCAGTTAATTCCGAAGCTTTGGTTGACCGCTACACTGCCTTACCAATCAAAGCGGATGCAGAATTAGCCGTTGACGGTCAATTTTTAATTGCTAATGGCATTAAACCGGGGCCAAAATTAGGTCAGATTCTTTTGTTAATTAAACAAAAAGTGATTGCGGGTGAAGTAGAAAACACTCAAGAGGCAATTCAGGACTATCTCAACCAGATAGAATAACTTAAACATAAAATAAGACAGAGAAATACATTAAAGCTGAACCTAATATCACAAACAAGTGCCAGATTACATGAATGAAGGGAATTCTTTTCATTGTGTATAAAAAAGCACCCACTGTGTAAGCCACGCCACCACCAACAAGGAGCCAGAAACCGACGGGACTGAGCCTAACGTATAGATAGTTGCCAGCTAAGATTACGAGCCAGCCCATCGCGACGTATAAAACGGTATCTAATATGACGTGTTTTCCTCTATTGAAAATGTAGTAAACAATGCCAAAAATAGCAATTAGCCAGACTAAGCTGAATAATAAAATACCCCACATGCCACCAATTGCTACCAAAGAGTAGGGGGTGTAAGAGCCGGCAATCAGGAGGTAAATTGATGAGTGGTCAAAAATTTGGAATACATTGCGCGCTCTAGTAAAAATCAGACTGTGAAAAAGCGTAGAAAAGAGATACAAAAGAAGTAGACATGAACCATAAATGATAAAGGTAACTATTCTAAGTGGACTATGTGTAGCAGCAGCTTTGATAATCAGCAGCACCAAGCCGGCTACAGCCAGACAAAAGCCAATCCCATGGGTAACTGCACTGAGTGTATTGTCTAAAATATAGTAGCTTTTCGGTCTTTGTTCAGGTTCTTGCCAAATTTTTTGCATTTTCATTATGAAACAGATTGTTCGCTTTCTTTTTTTTACTAGTTTTTTTGCTATAATGATTATAATTAATACAGTTCACATTCTATCATAAATGAGAACAGCAAAGCAGAATTGAGGGCGAGAACGTTGTCAGAAATTAAAATTTTGACAGATTCTTCCGCGCAATTAACGCCGGAAGAAATTAAAAAATATCATATTACCGTTGTGCCTTTGTCGGTTACAATTGATGGAGAGACATACTTAGATGGTGTGGAAATTACCAGGCAACAATTTGTACAAAAAATGAGCGAGTCGGAGCAATTACCGAAAACCAGTCAACCACCTATTGGCACTATGGTTGATACGATTAATGAGCTCACAAAAGATGGCAGCGAAGTTATTGGGATTTTCTTGGCAAAAGTATTAAGCGGTACGATTGATGCCGCTCGACAAGCGGTCAAACTAACTGGTAAAGCGGATCAAGTACATATAGTAGATTCAGAATTAACAGACAGGTCTGAGGGCTTTCAAGTTCTGGCGGCTGCACGAGATATTGCTGCTGGTAAGACTATCCCCGAAATTTTAAGTCATATTGAAAAAATCAAAAAAACGCAGCGTTTGCATCTTTTAATTGTTAATTTGGAAAATGTTATTAAGGGCGGACGTTTAGGACCTTTGGCAGGGAAAATCGCCAGTATGCTTAATATTAGAATTGAATTGCAAATGCCAAATGGTCAGCTGAAAATCGCTAAAAAGGGTCGAGGCAAGAAATTTTCTTTGGCTTTTGACAGACGTGTTTTAGATGATATTGAAGCAAATAAAGAAAAGATTAAAGAAGTGGGCATTTCTTATGTTGCCACTGGCGAGACACCCCAAAAACTGCTTGACTTTGCTCAAAAAATCAAAGATATTAATTCTAAAATAGACGTTTTGGTCCGCGAAACCAGTCCTATTATTGCTACACATGCTGGAATGGATGCGTATGCAATACTTTATTATACGGAGTAAAAATTGGCATACAGAGAGAGCTTTTACCGTTTTTTAATGACCCAACGTGATGCGGACTCAAAGGATGAGGTGGCTCAGTTCGCAAATAACGCACAAAATGATCAGACTTTTCCTAAGCAAGAACAAAGCTATGAAAAATTATCTGATTATCTCGAACTTAATGCTGGTTATTTACCGAGCATGAGCATTTTTGATAGGGCATATCAAATGTATCGCGATAAAATGTCGTATTAAATTGAGCTCCAATTTGGGAGCTTTTTTAGTGTTTGAAAGGCAAATTATGGTTAACATTCAGTGGTACCCCGGACATATGAACAAGGCACGCAATCAACTGGAAGATAAAATGGGATTGATTGACGTAATTGTTGAAGTTTTGGATGCACGTATTCCGCAATCGTCACGCAATCCTATGATTGAAGAATTAGTGGGCGATAAACCGCACTTAATTATTTTAAACAAAGCTGATTTGGCTGATCCAATTATGACCAAAAGGTGGCAGAAAGAATTTACCAGTCAGGGTAAATTCGTCATGGCATTAGATTCGCTTCACAATACCAACATGCAAGTATTGGTGCGCATGATTAAGAAAGCCGCGGCTGCTAAAATTAAAAAATTAACAGCTAAAGGTGCAAGTCAGCCAGTTATTAGGATTGCTTTGGCCGGCATCCCCAACTGCGGTAAATCAACTATTATCAATCGTTTAGTTGGGCGCAATGTAGCTCAAGTAGGTAATAAACCAGGAGTTACGAAAGGACAAAATTGGCTTAAAACGACTGATAACATTCAGATTTTAGACACGCCGGGTATCTTATGGCCTAAGTTTGAAGATCAAACGGTTGGGTTGAAACTAGCAGCTCTAGGTGCAATTAAGGACAGCGTGTTTAGTGCCGATGATGTTGCTTTGTTTATACTGGCAAAATTGCGCATGCATTATCTTAAAGACTTAAGTAAATTTGCACGGACCACTAAAGAAGAAATTACCAAAATTAATGATACCGATTTATTGTTGGCGCTGACAGAAGAATATGGCATGAGAGATGATTATGATCGTTTTGCTACATACATGCTGCAACGGCTACGCAAAGGAAAAATAGGAAGGATCACCCTTGACCGATTATGACCATAGGCGAAATTAAAAAATTACTGCAAAATGGCACGGTAAGCGCTGAAGACCTTGCTCTTTTGGAAAATGATTCTCGGGTTGGTGTTCAAAAACTTGTACTTAGTTATCGTAACCGCCAGCAAAAATTAGCAAAGAAAAAAGCTGCTTTTTTAAAACGCTTTGCCTATGAAAAAGCCTTTTGGGCTAAAAGGCAAGTGGTAGCTGGTGTAGACGAAGTGGGCAGAGGCCCCTTGGCTGGCCCGGTAGTTACAGCTGCAGTAGTCATAGATGACAGTTTTGATTTAGTTGATGTCAATGATTCTAAAAAATTAAGTGCCAGGCGGCGTTTAGAATTATATCCGTTAATTTTACAAAAAGCGGTCAGTGTGGCAGTGGGTGTGAAAAGCGCGCAAATTATTGATCAGATCAATATATATGAAGCTGACCGGTTAGCGATGGCTGAAGCAGTGAGAAATTTAGACGTTAAACCTGATGCTTTATTGGTTGACGCCATGCAGGTGCCGGTCAACCTGCCGCAAGTGCGGTTAATTAAAGGGGATGCAAAATCGAATTCAATTGCCGCTGCCTCAATTGTTGCTAAGGTATTCAGGGATCAATTAATGGCGGATTATGGTTTAATTTACCCAGAATACCACTTTGCTGAAAATGCCGGATATGGCACTAAAGAACATCTTGCAGCAATTAAAAAATATGGCGCTACCCCGATTCACCGTAAAACTTTTGCGCCGATTAACTCTTTAACTAAATAAAAATTTTACCTCCTTTTTACGTACATGTATTTAGGAGGTTTTTTATGAAACTTACAGACTTTCTTTTGCATCTTAAATTACAAAAAGGAATGGGATATGTTAAGATATTACGAGTTGCAAGTCAATTAAATGCTGCAGATGTGACAATTCAGACTATTAAAGACTTAGATCTGCCAACTAATTTAATCAATTTGTGTATTAATGCTTATAATGATAGTAAGAGCAGTAAAATGATTGAACGGATAAAAAAACAATGTCACGTTATTAGTTTTTTTGATCCCGAATATCCTGAAAAATTGCGTCAGATTTATCAACCACCCTTGATTTTGTTTTTGCAGGGTAATACTGCTTTGTTAGGGCGTAAAATCGCGACGATTGTTGGTTCCAGACAGGCAACTAATTATAGTCAATTAGTAATCAATCAACTCGTACCCAATTTAATTAGAAAAGACTATGTTATTGCCAGCGGTCTGGCGCAGGGTGTCGATGTCATGTCGCATAAAGCAGCTTTAAGATATGCTGGACAAACGATTGCTGTGATAGGTAATGGTTTAAATCATTTTTATCCTATGACAAATTGTCATGTTCAAGAACAAATAGCACAAAATGGCTTATTAATTAGCGAATATTTACCGGATACGCCGCCGCGACCATTTCGCTTTCCGCAGAGAAATAGAATTCTGGCTGGCATTGCTGAATGTGTGATTGTCACTGAAGCTAAACAAAAGTCTGGTTCTTTGATCACTGCCAACTTGGCTTTACAGGAAAATCGCGATGTTTTTGCTATTCCTGGTCCAATTACAAGTGATCTTTCTCAAGGACCAAATAAACTGATTGAGGCTGGTGCCTTTCCCATCACTGATTTTGATTTGCAACTTGAAAGATTTGACAATTAGCAGTTAAATATTCTATTCTCAATTGAGTATTTAAAAAAGAATTAAATGAGGAGGCTTTTGATGCCTACTAAATCAAAGCCAAAGAAACGTAAGAAAACATTAGTAATAGTTGAGTCTCCGGCAAAGGCTAAAACTATTGAAAAGTATTTAGGGCGTAATTACCGTGTAATAGCATCTAAAGGTCATATTCGTGACTTGCCTAAATCGCAAATGGGGATTGATTTTGACAATAATTACAAGCCAAAATACATTTCGATTCGCGGTAAAGGTGACACCATTAAGGAATTGAAGGCGGAAGCAAAAAAAGCAAAAGATGTTTATTTAGCATCCGACCCTGATCGTGAAGGTGAAGCTATTGCCTGGCATGTTGCCCATGTGCTCAATTTAGACCAAAATGATAAAAATAGGGTGACATTTAACGAAGTCACTAAAGATGCTGTCAAAAACAGTTTTAAAAATCCTAGAACCATTGACATGGATACTGTTAATGCCCAACAAGCTCGGAGAATTTTAGATAGAATTGTCGGTTATTCTCTTTCGCCAATTTTATGGGATAAAGTCAAAAAAGGTTTGAGTGCTGGTCGAGTTCAATCGGTCGCCTTAAAGCTGGTGATTGATCGCGAAAAGGAAATTAAAAACTTCAAACCACAGGAATACTGGACAATTGATGCTGAATTTAAGAAATCCCGTCAGACTTTTAAAGGTCAATTTTGGGGCGTAGATGGCAAAAAAGTCGATTTGCCGAATAATGATGCGGTTCAAAACATTTTGGCTAAAATTGATAAGAAGAAAGACTTTCAGGTAGAAAATGTTCTAAAACGTGAGCGCAGACGGCAACCGGCGGCACCTTTTACAACTTCAACTATGCAGCAGGAAGCAAATAAACGCTTAAATTATCGCACCCGCAGAACGATGAGTATTGCGCAGCAATTGTATGAAGGGATTAGTTTAGGCAAACAGGGTATTGTTGGTTTAATTACTTATATGAGAACTGATTCCAAACGGACATCACCAGTTGCTCAAGCTGAGGCTTCAAAATTTTTAAATGAAAACTACGGTAAAGAATACGCTGCTAAGGGAGCACGGCACTTTAAGAACCAAGAAGATGCTCAAGACGCGCATGAAGCTATTCGTCCTACCAGTGTTTATCGCACGCCAGAATCACTCAAGTCAGTTTTAACGACAGAACAGTACCGTCTTTACCAATTAATCTGGTCCAGATTTTTGGCTAGTGAAATGACACCCGCCGTTTATGACACGGTCAGAGCAGATATCACTCAAAATGGGGTAGTATTTAGAACTACCGGTTCTAAAATGAAATTTGCTGGCTTTACTAAGGTTTATGATAACCAGCAGGAAAAAAATGTTGAGTTGCCTGAGTTAAATGATGGCGATAAAGTTAAATTGGCCAAGTCTGATAATAAACAGCACTTTACCATGCCACCAGCAAGATATACCGAAGCAAGTCTAGTGCATTCTTTAGAAGAAAATGGCGTGGGTCGACCTTCTACCTATGCACCTACTATTGATACAATTCAACGGCGTTATTATGTTAAGTTAGATGGTAAATCTATCGTGCCGACAGAATTAGGTGAAATAGTCGATAATCTGATTGAAAAATTCTTCCCTGATATTGTTAATATTGACTTTACCGCCCAATTGGAAAATGACTTAGACGGAATTGAAGAAGGTAAGAAAAACTGGGTAAAGGTAATTGATGATTATTATCATCCCTTTAAAAAGGAATTAGACAAGGCAGATGCCGGCATTAAAAAGGTGCAGATTAAGGATGAGCCTGCTGGCTTTAACTGTGATATCTGTGGTGCTCCCATGGTGATTAAAATGGGGCGCTACGGCAAGTTTTATGCCTGCTCACGCTTTCCTGATTGTCGCAATACCAAGGCAATTGTTAAGAAAGTTGGTGTTACTTGTCCTAAGTGCGGTAAGGGTGACGTAGTCGAAAAGAAGTCTAAGCGTAACCGCAAGTTTTACGGTTGTTCTCGTTATCCTGACTGTGACTTTGTTTCTTGGGATAAGCCGATTAATCGCAACTGCCCTAATTGTGGTCATTTCTTAGTGGAAAAGAGAAATAAAAAAGGACCTGTAATTCTTTGTCCTAATGGAGATTACAAAGAAGAACAAAGCTCTGAAAAAGAGGCTGCAGAAAGTTAAATTTATATTAATATCATCAGATCACTTTTGGTTTGATGATATTCTTATATATAAATAAATATTTTTAGTAGAGGAATATGATAATATGCCTGAAAAAGTTACTGTAATTGGCGGGGGATTAGCCGGAAGTGAAGCTGCTTGGCAGCTGGCTAAACGGGGAATTACCGTTGATTTATTTGAAATGCGCCCGCAAAAAATGACCCCAGCGCATAAAACTGACCAGTTTGCTGAATTAGTTTGTACAAATTCTATGCGTTCCAACCAATTATCTAATGCGGTGGGGTTGTTAAAAGAAGAAATGCGTCAGCTTGATTCACTGATCATGCAAGCTGCTGATCATTCTCAGGTGCCAGCTGGTGGGGCGTTGGCAGTTGACAGGGATGAATTTAGCGGTTATGTCACAGATAAGCTGCATTCAATGCCGAATATCAATTTTCATACAGAAGAAATTACTGCTATTCCCACTGATGGTATCACGATAATAGCAACCGGTCCTTTGACTAGTGACAAGTTAGCGGCAGAGATACAACAATTTTCGGGTAAGGAAAGCCTGCATTTCTTTGACGCTGCGGCCCCTATTATTGCTGCAGCTTCAATTGATATGGATATTGTTTATAAAAAATCGCGCTATGATAAAGGTGAAGCTGCTTATTTAAATTGTCCCATGACTAAAGAGCAATATGAGAATTTTACTCACGAACTAGTCAATGCGGAAACCGCAGAGGTTCATAGCTTTGAAAACAGTGACGTTTTTGAAGGGTGCATGCCAATTGAAGTAATGGCACAAAGAGGCATTAAAACAATGCTGTTTGGCCCCCTGAAACCTGTAGGGTTAGAAAACCCGGCAACAGGCAAGACACCGTATGCTGTGGTTCAGCTGAGACAAGATAATGCTGTTGCCTCAATGTACAATATTGTCGGCTTTCAAACACACCTGAAATATGGTGAACAAAAACGGGTTTTCTCAATGATTCCGGGTCTTGAAAACGCCCGCTTTATTAGATATGGTAAAATGCACCGCAATACCTATATGGCTTCTCCCGGAGTTTTGTCAGCTACATACGAGGCAAAAAAACAAGCCGGCTTATTTTTTGCTGGTCAAGTCACTGGCGTTGAAGGTTATGTTGAAAGCGCGGGTAGTGGCTTGGTAGCAGGAATTAATGCATCTCGCAGAGCTTTAGGTCTTGAACCGGCAGCTTTTCCCAAGTTAACAGCATTGGGTTCAATGGCTAACTACGTCACTACTGCAGATATCAAACACTTTCAACCAATGAATGCCAGTTTTGCATTAATTCCCGGGCTTGAAGGTCCTAAAGTGCGTAATAAAAAAGAACGTCATCTTAAAATTAGTCAGCGCGGTTTGGATTGTTTAAAAGAATTTCAAGAGAAAGTGCTAAATTAAATGGCTCCCAATCAAGACGATTTATTAAAGCTTTTTATTTCTTATTTACAAAATGAGAGGCATTACAGTCCAAAAACAATTCTGTCTTATCAAACAGACCTAACCGAAGCAAAAAAATTTTGGCTAGAAAATGGCGGCTTTAATGGGTGGAATAACATAGACAGAAGGGATGTAGAAATTTACCTTCAAAACCTGTCAGATCGAAAACTAGCGCGCACCACTCAATCTCGCAAAATGTCCAGTTTGAGATCTTTTTATCACTTTTTAACTAAAAGAAATATTGTTAAAATAGATCCAACGCAGACGATAGTTCTGCGGGCAAGGGAACGTAAACTGCCACAATTTTTTTACGCACCTGAAATTAAGCAGGTTTTTGATTCATTAACCGGAAATGACCCTTTGACCTTGCGTAACTTAGCTTTATTTGAATTGTTTTATACCACCGGTATGAGGGTGAGTGAGGTAAGAAACCTCAAAATTAAGCAAATTGATTTAGATTTAAAAATAATTCTGGTTCATGGTAAGGGCAACAAAGATCGTTATGTTGCTTTTGATGAGCAAACAAAATCTGCTTTAACTCGTTATTTTGATAATAGTCGTCAAAAACTCTTGGGCAATCAAGAGGATTTAAACTATGTTTTTCTCAATAATGCGGGTAAACAGTTATCTGACCGCGGTATCGAATATATCATGCAAAAAGTTTTTAATGGTGCTGGTATTAATGGTAAGGTACATCCACATGAGTTGCGGCATTCCTTTGCGACTGCAATGTTAAATAATGGTGCTGATTTACGTAGTGTACAGGAATTATTAGGACACGATAATTTATCCACTACTCAAATCTATACTCACGTAACAATGAGTCATTTACAGGCAAACTACGAAAAATATTTTACCCGTAATGACAAGAAAGACGAGGCAAAAAAATGACAACAATTTGTTCAGTAAAATTCAATGGTAAAACAGCAATAGCTGGTGATGGTCAAGTTACTCTTGGTGAAAAAGTAATTGCCAAAGCCACTGCTAAGAAAATTAGACGCATTTACCACGACAAAGTAGTTATTGGCTTTGCTGGTGGCGTAGCTGACGCTGTCAGTTTGCAGGACATGCTTGAAGGTAAATTAGAAGCTTTTGGCGGCGACTTGCGCAGAGCTGCTGTTGAAATGGCACAAGCTTGGAGAAAAGATGCTACTTTGCAAAAGCTTGAGGCAATGCTCATTGCTTTTAATGAAAAAGACTTGTTACTTATTTCAGGTAATGGTGAAGTGCTCGAGCCTGACGAAAATGTTGTAGCAATTGGTTCTGGTGGTAATTTCGCTCAGGCGGCAGCGATCGCGTTGACTAGACATTCAGCCAACATGTCTGCTAGTGAAATTGCCCATGAAGCTGTGGAAATCGCATCTGGAATTGATATCTTTACTGATGACCAGATAATTACAGATGAATTGTAAAAACGGAGCGGAAAGAAATGGAAACAAAAACACCGAAACAAATAGTTAGCCTGCTTAATGAATATATTATTGGGCAGGATGAAGCCAAAAAAGCCGTTGCTGTGGCTTTGTATAACCGCTACCGGAGAATGCAGCTGCCTAAAAAAATGCAAGAAGATATCACACCTAAGAACCTCTTAATGGCTGGTCCTACTGGTGTCGGTAAAACTGAAATTGCGAGAAGACTGGCAGCAATTGTTAATGCTCCGTTTGTTAAAGTAGAGGCGACTAAATTTACCGAAGTTGGTTACGTTGGTCGTGATGTAGAATCAATGGTGCGGGATCTGGTGAATGAAGCTGTCCGCATGGAAGAAAAAGACCAATTTGACCGCGTTCGCGCCCAAGCGACAAAAGAAGCCAATAAAATTTTGGTTCGTTTGCTGGTCCCTGGTGTTAAGCGTGATCGCAGGAAAAATCAAATGCAGGAATGGCAAGACATGATGTCAATGTTAATGGCTGGGGGCCAGGGAGATAACCAGTCTGCAGATTCTGATCAAGAAGAGATCACTGATGATGTCCGCAATGAACGATTGAGTGTAGCCGAACAATTAGGTAAAGGTTTGCTTGAAAATCGTGAAGTCACAATCGAAGTTGAACAAGCGCCAAAAGTTAATCCTATGGGTGATATGATGGGGCAAATGGGGATTGATATGAGCTCCATGCTTAACGGTTTAGTACCTAAGAAAAAAATCAAGCGTACATTGCCGGTAAAAGATGCCCGAGAAATTTTGATACAGCAAGAATCGCGCAAAATGGTCGACTATGACTCCCTTTACCAAAAGGCAATTGAACGTACAGCCAATAACGGCATCATTTTTATCGACGAAATTGATAAAATTACTGCGGGCAATAAAAATACTTCCGGTGAAGTCTCGCGTGAAGGTGTGCAAAGAGATATTCTGCCAATTGTTGAGGGTTCTACCGTTCAAACTAAATACGGACCTGTAGCAACAGACCATATTCTCTTTATTGCTGCTGGTGCCTTTTCTGAATCTAAGCCGAGTGACCTGATTCCTGAACTGCAAGGACGTTTTCCGATTAGGGTAGAGCTTAATGCACTGACTAAAGATGACTTTGTCAAAATTTTGAAGGATCCTGAAGATTCCCTTTTAGAGCAATATGTTGCTTTGATGAAAGCCGATGGGATCAAGTTAATTTTTACACAAGAAGCTGTCGATCGCATAGCTCAAATTGCTTATGATGTAAACCAAGGCACAGACAATATTGGTGCCAGACGTTTATCAACTATTTTGGAAAAACTGCTCGAAGATGTCCTGTATGAAGGCCCTGATATGACAATGGGCGAAATTACAGTGACTGAAGCATACGTTAATGAAAAACTTAGTGATATAATTACAAATAAGGATTTAACTAAGTTCATTCTTTAACAAAGGTGATGATCAAACATGGACTACATTATCAAAAACAGCTTTTTACAGGTTAAAATTGCCAGTAAAGGTGCTGAGGTCCAAAGTGTTAAAAGTTTACATAGCGGGTATGAATACATTTGGCAGGCTGATCCAAAGATATGGCAGAGGCATGCGCCTATTCTCTTTCCCATTGTAGGTAGACTGAAAAATGATGAATATACTTATCAAGGTAAAACCTATCATTTAACTCAGCATGGTTTTGCCCGAGACTCGGAATTTTCCGTTGAGCAGCAAACTGCTGAAAGTATCACTTTTTTGCTGACAGATAATGAGCAAACCAGAAAAATGTATCCGTTTAGTTTTGAATTACGGGTAAATTACAATCTGCTTAATAACTTACTGGAAGAAAATTTTAGCGTGCATAACAGGTCTGACGGAGAAATGATTTTTGGTATTGGGGGGCATCCTGGTTTTAATATTCCAACGAGCGCAGATTTGACTAAGGAAGATTTTTATTTCAGTACCAAACCTTCAAGAGCTCGCGTGCGGATACCTCTTAACGGTCAGTTCTTAGATTGGGCTAATAGATCGCTAGCTTCAACCAATAGTTTGATTACTCTGAGCGATCATCTGTTTAAAGATGACGCATTGATTTTTCAAATGCGCGGCCATGATAACCGTATCTCATTAAAAACAGATGCGAATAATTTTCACGTCAATGTGTGGCTAAGGGATGCTCCGTTTGTGGGAGTCTGGTCACAATATCCTCAAACAGCTGACTTCGTGTGTATTGAGCCTTGGTGGGGGATTGCTGACCGCACTGACACTAATCAAAAGCTCGA
Organism: Lactobacillus sp. W8093; assembly: GCF_016100925.1. Lineage (NCBI taxonomy): Bacteria > Bacillati > Bacillota > Bacilli > Lactobacillales > Lactobacillaceae > Lactobacillus > Lactobacillus sp. W8093. Next base: position 194,533 of record NZ_JACFRL010000003.1, read on the forward strand.
AGAAAAATACGGCATGAATCATCTTGAAGCTGGAGCTACTTTTACCGCTAGGTTTAGTATGGCATTCCATGATCAAGATGAATGAAAAAGTTTCAATATGATGAAAGAGAAAGCATGAGCTTTCTTTTTTTATGACATAAATCAGATGTGGCGAACTAATGTTCTAACAATTATAATAAAATAGCTAGCAGTTGAGCTAGCTAAAAATACTAATAAATAGGAGTTATAACTTATTGTGCTTTTTCTTGTACCAATACCATAGACCAAAGGGGATGATATTTTCTTGATGGTGCAGCAAGCGAACGATATTTGTTCTATGGCGGATAAATAAGATGACCATGATGCAGCCGACGATGATTTCAAGAAAAACATCATGAAAAAAGAAAGTAACAATAAATATTAATACTACCGCAATTAAACTGGCTAAACTGACATAAGATGTTATGAAAACCAGTGGCAAAAATATTAGGGCGCAAACACCAAAGAATTTTAAATTATAGCCCAAGAATAGGCCGGCACTGGTAGCTACTGCCTTACCACCTTTGAATTTAAGAAAAATAGAAAAAGTGTGCCCTAAGATAGCCAACCCACCGGAAATTAATAGTAAGTATTTAGGACCATTAATATGAAATAGCCGCGGCAGGTTGGTTGCTAATGTGCCCTTGAGAACATCAATCACTAACACTACGCTTCCTGCAACGGGACCAAAAACGCGAAAAGAATTAGTAGTGCCGATATTGCCGGAACCATAATTTCTAATGTCCTCAGAAAAAAATATCTTGCCTACGATAACACCAGTAGGAAACGATCCTATTAAATATGCTAGAATAAATATCAGAATTAAATTTAGATTTATCATTTATATCCTACTCTCTTAACATCTAAGGCTATTTTATCAGAGATTACTAAGTATGAGGATGAAAATAAATAAATGATTTTAAACTGGAGGAGTCTATTTGACTAAAACAAGTAAAAAAACGAATTCTTATGATGATTCAGCGATTCAGATTCTTCACGGTTTGGAAGCTGTGCGGAAAAGGCCGGGGATGTATATCGGCTCAACCGATGTACACGGACTGAATCAGTTAGTCTACGAAATCGTAGACAATTCAGTTGATGAAGCAATGGCCGGATTCGGTAAAGAAATTGACGTGACAATTCATCAAGACAATAGCGTCACCGTACGCGATTTTGGTCGCGGTATGCCAACTGGGATGCATAAATCAGGTAAACCGACAATTGAAGTTATTTTAACTGTCTTGCATGCCGGGGGTAAATTTACCGAGCAAAATTATAAAACATCCGGTGGTCTACACGGTGTCGGCTCTTCCGTTGTTAATGCTCTTTCCAGTTACATGGATGTGAAAGTCGTGCGTGATGGTATAGAGTACGAAGAAGAATTTAAAGATGGCGGTCATCCCATTGGGACTTTAAAACGTTTAGGAAAGACTAAAGAAAAAACAGGTACGACCATCACATTCAAGCCTGATGAAAAGATATTTTCAACCATTAAATATAAATATGAAACTATTCAAGAACGTATTCGTGAATCGGCTTTTTTGCTTAAAGGTGTCAGGTTCGTTTTAACCGATGAACGTGAGCCGGAACATCACGATGACTTCAAGTATGACGATGGTATTAAAGCCTTCGTCTCCTACCTTAATGAAGGTAAAGATACTCTGAATGATGTTTTTTATTTTGCCGGCAAACAAGATGAAATTGAAGTTGAATTTAGCGGTCAATACAGCGACAGTTATTCTGAAAATCTGGTTTCTTTTGTAAATAATGTTCGTACAGCAGACGGCGGTACCCATGAGGTGGGTGCAAGAAGCGGTTTTACCCGCGCTTTTAACGATTATGCCAAAAAACAAGGTTTGCTTAGTAAAAAAGACAAAAATATTGACGGTTCTGATTACCGGGAAGGTTTAAGTGCTGTCTTATCAGTTAAAATTCCAGAAGAATTATTGGAATTTGAGGGTCAGACCAAAGGCAAGCTGGGTACCCCTCAAGCTAGGTCAGTAGTTGATGCTATTGTCTATGAAAAAATGTCTTATTACTTAATGGAAAAAGGCGAACTGGCGCAGGAACTGGTTAAAAAAGCCCAAAGAGCCAGGGATGCCCGTGAAGCTGCCAAAAAAGCCCGTAACGAAAGTAGAAACGGTAAAAAAAGACGCAAAAAAGAGGTCCTTTCCGGTAAATTAACACCAGCGCAATCACGCAACCCTAAGAAAAATGAATTATTCTTAGTTGAGGGTGACTCTGCCGGTGGTTCAGCAAAACAGGGCCGTGACCGTAGATTTCAAGCTATTTTGCCTTTACGGGGTAAAGTTTTAAATACCCAAAAGGCTAAATTACAAGACATTTTTAAAAACGAAGAAATTAATACTATGATCTACACGATTGGTGCGGGTGTTGGGACTGAGTTTAAAGTGGCAGATTCAAATTACGATAAAGTAATTATTATGACGGACGCTGATGACGATGGTGCCCATATTCAGATACTTCTGCTTACCTTTTTCTATCGTTACATGAGACCAATGATTGAACACGGTAAGGTTTATATTGCGTTGCCGCCCCTTTACCGCTTGCAAAAAGGGCGAGGCAAAAAAGCACAGGTCAAATATTCCTGGACCGATGAAGAATTAGCAGCTGATGAAAAGAAAATGGGCCGGGGATATACCCTGCAAAGGTTTAAAGGACTTGGTGAAATGAATGCTGAACAGTTATGGCAAACGACCATGGATCCTGAAACCAGATTACTGATCCGCGTTAAGATTGATGATGCTGCTTTAGCAGAACGCCGTGTGACTACATTAATGGGTGACAAGGCGGGAGCGCGTAGAAAATGGATTGAAGAAAACGTTAAATTCAGAATGGGCGAAAATGCTTCAATTTTAGAGGAAGAAAATGAATAGGGGTTTGATTAATGGCAACTAAAGAGCGAATTCGTGAAATGCCGCTTGAACAAGTTATGGGTGAGCGCTTTGGCAGATATTCTAAATATATAATTCAAGAACGTGCCTTACCGGATATTCGTGATGGCTTAAAACCTGTGCAGCGCAGAATTTTATATGCTATGTATCAGGATAATAACACTTATGATAAACCGTTTAAAAAGGCAGCTAAGGCTGTGGGTAATATCATGGGTAATTTTCATCCTCATGGTGACAGTTCAATTTATGGTGCTTTAGTTCACCTTTCTCAAGATTGGAAAATGCGTGAGCCGTTAATAGAAATGCACGGTAATAATGGTTCTATGGACGGGGATGGTCCTGCAGCTATGCGTTATACCGAGTCGCGCTTAAGCAAGATTTCAAACATGTTGCTGCAAGATATTGATAAAGACACCGTCAGCATGGTACTTAATTTTGATGATACCGAGTACGAGCCTACAGTATTACCAGTTCGTTTTCCTAATTTGTTAGTTAATGGTTCTACCGGTATTTCAGCAGGATATGCTACCGAAATTCCACCTCACAATCTCTCTGAGGTTATCGACGCTACTATTTATTTGCTGAAAAATCCGGCTGCGACTTTAGATGACCTGATGAAATTTGTCAAAGGTCCTGACTTTCCGACAGGGGCTATTGTCTTAGGAGAAAAAGGATTACGTGAAGCTTATGAAACTGGCCGCGGTCGCATTCAGGTACGCGCAAAGTCGACTATTCAAGAAATAAGGGGTCACCGCGAAGAAATAGTAATTACGGAAATTCCTTTTGCTGTTAACAAAGCTCTTTTGGTTAAAAAAATGGATGAAATCCGCTTAAACAAAGAGATTGACGGCATTGCAGAAGTGCGTGATGAAACTGATAGACATGGATTATCTATTGTAGTCGAACTTAAAAAGGGTGCTGATGCACAAAATATCTTAAATTATCTCTTTAAAAATACTGAACTGCAGGTATCATACAATTTCAATATGGTTGCTATTGATCACATGACACCAATGCAGGTTGGTCTGAAACACATCTTGTCTTCATACTTAGAACATGAAAAAGATGTTGTAACTAAGAGGACAAAGTATGATCTAAATAAAGCTGAAGAACGGCTTGAGATAATTCAAGGCTTAATTCACGCAATGGATATTTTGGATCAAGTTATCAAGGTAATTAGGGCTTCTAAAAATAAAGCAGAAGCTAAGACCAACTTGTCTGAAAAATTTAAGTTTTCTGCTAGACAGGCAGAAGCAATTGTATCTCTCCAGTTATATCGGTTAACTAATACAGACGTTGATGCGTTAGTTAAAGAACAGACAGAATTAAACGATAAAATTGCGCGTTTTAAGGAGTTACTCTCTAATCAGAAGACACTGGAAAAAGAAATAGTTAAAGAATTATCTGTCGTGAAAAGAGAATTTGGCAATCCTCGCCGGACAGAAATTTCTTCAGAAAACGCCAAAATTCAAATTGACGAAAAAGCACTGGTTGCTGATGAACAAGTGCGGGTGTTAATAAGTAGGGATGGCTATTTAAAGAGGTCTTCTCTGCGTTCATGGCAGTCAAGCGATGATGAAGATAATGGTTTGCCGGGTGGGGATGATGTAGTGTTTGAAAAAACACTCTCTACTTTGACTAATTTATATCTTTTTACTAGTCGTGGAAATGTGATTTATCGTCCAGTAAGTGAATTGGTTGAAGCTAAGTGGAAAGAAACAGGGCAGCATCTTTCTCAAGAAATAGGGCTGAATGATGATGAAAACATCATTCGCGTGTTTGATTTTGCTGAGCTGGACCAAAATATTAATTTCTTGCTGGCTACTAATGATGGTTATATTAAACAGCTGAGTTTAAGTAACCTTCAACCTACAAGAACTTACCGTTCACGAGCTATCACAGCTATGAAAATGAAAAAAGCCGATAGTAAAGTTATTCGTGTTGATTTAGTTAAACCTGATAGTGCAGCAGAAATCATTTTATTTACCCATAATGCTTATGCAATTCGTTTTGATATTAGCGAAGTACCTGAATCTGGTGCTAAATCTTTTGGAGTTAAATCAGTCAATCTTAAAGCTGAAGACTTTGTAGTTTCCTATGTTTTAGTAAATCCAGAATTTATTGATCTGCTGCGTATTGGTTTAATTACACAAAGAGGTGCCTTTAAACAGTTTAAAGCTGATCTGATCAATAAGGTAACACGGGCTAAACGGGGTGTTTTAGTACTAAGAGAATTAAAGACTAAACCACATCGTATTGCAGCAGTTACAGCTTATGGTCAGGATCATACCTTATTTGTTACTACTACAAGCAAGAGAAAAATTAAAGTGTTAACTAATGAGTATCCGGTTAGTGATAGATATTCAAATGGTTCATTTGTAATTGATACAACGAGTGATGGGGTACCAGTCAATATACGATTGGGAAAGCCGTTAAGTGCAGAATAAATTTTAATTTATTTAATGATATAAATAAATTATGAAAGCACTTTGATAAAATTTAATATTACTTTGACACAAAGGGGTTTTTGATTAATAATAGCATATAAATAGAGCTATATAATTGTTAAGATAGAAGGAATAATTTTATGCCTAAAACAGAAACAATACTATCAACCAAGTCCTTACATTATTTCTTGCAATTAATCGATACCATGAATTATACTCAAGCTGCCCAAATACTTGGTATTACTCAACCTGCATTAACTCAACAAATAAAAAAGATAGAGCATGCAATCGGAACTCCTTTGTTTGGTCAAATGGGCAAAAAACTTTACCTTACTGAAGCTGGGAAGCAATTACAAACCGGTGCAATCAAGCTTCTTGGAACTGTAAATTCTGTTGTTAGCGATATTCAAGAATTTACCCAAGAAGATAAAGGGCATATTGCTATTGGAGTTTTGGAAAGTGTTAATTCTGACATTCTGCGACATTTTTTGGTTAAATTTAACCAAAAATTTCCAGATATTACTATTAATGTTTCCTACTATAATCGTAAAGACCTTTGGTATAATCTCGACAATAATTTAATTGATTTAGCTTTGTTGTATGTGCCTGAAACAACTAAGAAAAGCCAAGCAAACATTCAGAATCAATACGAACAAATGAAAATTGTTCAGGATAAATTGACAATCTTAACCCACGATAATCATGTAGAAGTAGGGAAGGCCTATCCTGTTTCTAAATTTTTAGGCAAAAAGTGGGTTCTTTATCCTGACGACTTTTATTTAACTCAATTATTAAAAGGAAAGTTGGGTAGTAAATTAAACACCAGAAATGGTTTAAAAGTACCCCTAACTTTTACTTCCACTCAGCAGTTAGTGGCGACTGCACAAGAAACTAAATATGATACAGTTGTGAGCGATTCATATTTTCAATTACACAAAAATGAAATTACTCTGACCCCAGTCTTTTTAAAGGGGGTTCAAAAGTTTTCAATTTCGTTTATTTACCGTAAGGGTAAAAAAGACGTTCCCAGAATCAAGAACTTTTTAGTCGAATTGAAGAACTTTTTAAGCTAATATCTAGTATAGAGTATAATTTTTAAATGAATTAAACCGTGTAAAAATACTCTTGGTTACTTAAGCATTATTGGGTAAACTATGATATAAGTATATTTTTATAAAAGAGGAAATAGAGGAGAATAAATGGAAAAAGAATTAGTCTTTGGTCATCAAAATCCAGACACAGATGCAATTGGTACAGCGATAGCTTACTCTTATTTACAAAATAAATTAGGGTATAACACAGAAGCTGTTGCTTTAGGTGAAGCTAATGACGAAACTGCTTTTGCTTTAAATAAGTTTGGCTTTGAGGCACCTAGAGTGATAAAAACAGCAGCAAATGAAGTTAAAAAAGTAATGCTTGTTGACCATAATGAACCTCAACAAAGTGTTGCGGATATTGATCAAGTTACTGTTACTCATGTGGTTGATCACCATAGAATTATGAATTTTGATACCAGTATGCCGTTATTCTATTTGGCTGAACCAGTAGGTTGCACAAGTACAATTATGCTGGGACTGTACAAGCATTTCGGTGTTGAAATTCCCCAAAATATAGCTGGAATTATGTTATCTGCGATAATTTCAGATACTTTGCTATTGAAATCTCCTACTACAACGGAAAAGGATAGGGAAGCAGTAAAAGAATTAGCCAAGATTGCTGACGTTGACTATGAAAAATATGGTTTGGAAGAACTTAAAGCTGGTACTAATATTGCAAGTAAATCAGAAGAAGAACTAATTGATTTGGACGCCAAATCTTTTGACCTTAATGGTAAAAATGTTCGCGTTGCCCAGATCAATGTAGTTGATTTACCAGAAGCCTTAGAACGTAAAGATGCGTTCTTGAAAGCCATGAGCGATTCAGCAAATTCTGCTGGTTACGATTTATTTATGCTGCTTATAACTAATGTACTCGACTCAGATTCAACTGCATTAGTTATAGGTTCAAATGATGCACTAGCTTCATTTGAAAAAGCATTTGGTTCTGTCAAAGATTCAGAAATCAGTTTGCCAGGAGTAGTTTCAAGAAAGAAACAAGTAGTGCCGCCATTGACAGACGCATTCAAGTAATTTAAATTTAAAAAAGCACGAAATAGAAATTCTATTTCGTGCTTTTTTTTAATCTTTATTGATTTCTTTAGCCAAAATAATGAATGATTTACATACTCTTTCGGCCTTGTCAGGTGACATTTTTCTAAGTTCATTAAGAACCTTCTTAATAAATACAGGAGTATTATCTTGATGGTTTTCAACTTTAACTTCCTTAAAGCGATAAGCATTCATGATAATATCTGGTGTAGTAGTATTTAAGGCTCTGGCAATTGAGTCAAGCTTTTGAATACTAATATTTTGGTTTTTTGTACGTTCAAGACGTGAAATAAAGTTGACTGATAAATCACTTAATTCAGCGAGATCCTCCTGAGTCAACTTTTGTTCACGCCGCCTACGGCATATTTCTTTTCCTAAATTTATACTCATGGAATAAATTCAACCCTTTCAAAAAAATAATTCCATATTCTATAATAACAGATTAATTATAGAAGTGAACAATAAAACAAAATAATAATGAATAAAACACTTGCTTTTGACAAATTTCTACTCAAACTAAATGTTTTAAACTATACCCCACATAGTATTGTAAGCTATTTTTTGGTAAATTAAAATAAAAAAGCACCAATTAATTAAAACTAAAATGAAAAAGGAAATAACGTTAAATATTCTATCAAAGCGTGTATTTGCTTGTCGTAGTTGCATATACGAGATTACTTAAAAAGTTATCTAAAAAAATCTGTGGTTCATATAGTTAGTTATTATAGAAAGCGCTTTTATTTATATTTTTACATTTTTTGAGGGTTATTTTAAATAAGTAAATAAAAGAGCAAACCTTAAAAGACTATAATTTAACAGCAAGATTTTATTTTTTAAGCACAACAGTTCAATTATATTTTGAATACAACTTTTGTCAAAGGATTACATTTAGGCTTTATTCTATTAAAAATAGTTTGATTACCAAAGAAATATAAATTTTTATTTTTGTATTTCTATGGTAAAAGTAATCGAAGAATAATACAAGCGGGGCAGCAAATCTGATAAGCTCTAAGGTGTGATATAACTTCGTATAATATATATTATGTAAAGTAATATTAAACTTTTAGATAGACTTCAAATAGAGGTACTTATTTCAAAGTTGTTGACGACGAAGTTTTAAACGATTTTAAATTAGTTTTACGTATGACTAATCACATAATGAACTTAATTCTTCATCTCGTGTTTCTTAAATTACAAGTGCCTATTTTTGATATGCCTGGAACCTAAATTAAATTTTTTATTTTTTAGGTTAATGCGACTAAAAAATTTAGAGTTTGATAAACAATACTGTGTAAAACAGATCATGATAATGATGTAGTTTAGTTTTTGTCTTTACTAAATCGTGCTTAAAGGTGATATATGAAAGCAGAATAAATTTAATTGCTGAAAAGCCTTTTTACTAGATATTTTTGAAGTATGCTTTCATTAAAACTATAATTTTAATGAAAGATAATTTGATTTATATTTTAAATACCAAAAATGCACCTCAACTTAACAAGGTGCATGTCAATTAAAAATATTCTTTAATTTTATTGGTGATTAATAAATTTTGCTACCGCTGATTTAATCGCCCCTTCTGCATAGTCATCCATTGCTGTCCCCACTGTCACCACATTTACTCCAGTATTTTTAAAGGCTTTCACATTGACTTCATTTATTCCCCCTTCAGCGAATGTAGGAACTGAAACCGTCTCAATCAATGCTTGCAAACGGTCTTTAATTTCCTGAGGTATCTCTCCTGCAGCGACGCCTTCATAACTCATTCCTGTCATCATACCAATAAAGTCGGCGCCAATTTCTTGCATTGCTAAAGCAACTTTTTTCACTTCTGTAATATCTTCGGCACCAATACCAAATTGGTGTAGATCTGATTTTTTACCGATATAAGAATCAACCAGTAAACCGTTCTCATGTGCTAAGGTAACAACATCTTTTAAATCGGCTAAACTAGATTTGTGACAATGAACACCATCCGCACCTGCTAAAGCCAATTGACGAAAATCTTCACTTGTTAGCGGAATAGGTTCTCTTTCTGTAAAGCTTCCAGGAAAACCAACGGTTAAATAAATATCCGGTCCGACAACTGCACGCACTCCCCTCACACATTCGAGCATACTTTTTAATGGCAGTTCATGCCGCACATATTCGGCGTCTCCCATAGTTGAAACACCCTCGAGGCCTCTTGCTAAAGTAACTGCGGGATGGTTTGCTTCTAAAATTTTTGCTCCCCCTGCAACCGCTGCTTTAGCTAGTCGTGCGTCATCACCTGTCATGCCAGTACTCATTAATGTGGTACCATTGTCTTTTTCGATAGCCTTTTCAACCTTTTGCCGTGCTATCGCCATTTTGTTTTTCATGTCCTGTTTTATCATAAGTTCCTCCTAAATATTTGCAAATTTGAATAATAAACACCATGCGATTTTGAGTTCAATCTTTTTGGCTAAGAGAGTTTGCCTTTTTCGAGTTTGTTAATTAACAAAACCATTATGAATGCAGATACAATACCCGTTAGCATTGCAAGTAAAAAGCCCAACCAATTATTCGACATTGCGGGTCCTAAAAACGATGGCACATAAGCGGTACCACTCACGTTAAATAGGCCTACGACGCACCCTGCAAGAGTTGAACAAATTAACGTGCCAATCATTTCCAATTTATTTGAAAGAATAAAAGGATAAACTGATTCGGCATATGTTCCAAAAAGTAGATTTATAAATAAACCCGGAACGGCCAAAGCTCTATCACTTGGTTTTTGGGGATAGAGGACGTTTGCCAGATTTATTCCTGTAGCAACCATTATTAAAGAGCACATGTCAATTGCACCTAAGAAACTGTTACCATATTTAGACATTTGCAACATAATTAAAGGTAGAAAAATTGCGTGGTAACAGCCTGTCAATATGGCTGGGAAAATGATGAAACCTGCAACCGCCCCTGCTAAAATAGGGTTAATTGCAATCGCGGTATTTAAAATAAATTGTAAAAAATCGCCCAATTTTGCCGATAAATGAGCAATTAAATAGTAACCTGTTAAACCAGAAATTAACCCAGCAAATGAGCCTGCACAAATATTTGCTGTTGTTCCCGGAAAATGCCATTGTAAACATTTTTTAAAAATGACACTGACCAAAATTCCGGCCATAATACCACAAATTATTCCACCGATCAGCCCACCTTTTGTTGAAAAGAGTCCAGCGATCACGCCAGCGCAGATAGCAATATCATTCAAACCAGATATTTGTTTGGCGGCAACTGCTGATATTATTACTGGTAAACCGTTCAGCATAATGTCAAAAAGCGCATTGGTCGACTTGGGAATACCGGGTATCTTCGATATTAAAAGTGTAATTGCCATAGTAATAAAAGCTGGCAAACACGCCATTAAAATTCCGCGTAAGCTAATATTTTGCCAAATATTTTGACTAGCTCCGTGATTGTCGTTATCAGTTCCACCAATTAAAGGAGAATATTTAATTTGCCATTTTTTGGTTAAAGCAAACATTGCGCTTACTGCCCTAGTTTCATTAGTAGTACCTGTAGTTCCAGATACGGCAACTACATCCAGCCCCATTTTCTGCGCATTAGACATAGATGTGCCGCCAGTTCCAGCAGCAATAATATGATGTTTAATTGCCGTAGTGATCGCCTTTTTATTCGTTCCTTCGGGATCAGCGCTCATTAGTATTAAGCCATCAACCTGATTAGAATCTATTAAATCTGACATTTTTTGATCATGCTCTTGGGCAACTTTATCAATTTATTTTAAAGTGCCCTCAGCAATAATTACTGGTTCTTGTCCATTCCATGACCATAAATGTGCTGCAGTGGTCGGTTTAGCGAAATCTAATGAAGCATCTACAGCAACGAATTGTATTGCTGCTATTTCCGTTTCTGTGGTTGATTGCACCTGTCTAACTACGGCTTCTAAAAGACTTTTTGGGTCTTTTCCTCCAAGATTGTATAAATTGCCCCCACTGCTTCCTAAAATCAAAATTCTTTTCATAACATACCCTTCCTGTTTGTTAATTAAAAACTTTAACTTGGTAACCTTATTTTTTTGAGCTCAAAACCTATGAAATCAATCAAATATATTATTTTTATTGATTTCATTTTTATCTTAATACGAATTTTGAAAGCGATTGCTTTTCTGTTAAAAGTGCAACCTTTTTATTTTTTCTCCTTGACCCAATGTGTAAATTTACACATAATTGAATTAAGATGCATAAAGTTTCTTGAGAAAGGAGTTGTAAAAATGCTAAGTTTTAAAGAAGTTTATCAGGCTCATGAAGATGAATTAACAGATTCAGAGGAATATATTTGCGACTATATTCTGGCGCATAGTAGTCAGGTCAAGAACATGTCCATAACCTGTTTGGCATCTAATACTTCAGTAGTACCTAATACTATTACTAGGTTGTGTAAAAAGCTTAATTATAAAGGATATACCGAACTGAAATATAATTTAGATACATTTTCTGAAGACAGTCAGGCTTTATCTCAAAGAATTCTCTTTGAAAATACGGTTAAGCTAATTAACAAGAAAAAAGAAGTACAGATAATCAACTTATTCAGTAAAGCTAAAAAAGTTGTTTTCTGTGCTTCTGGTGAAACCGGCAATGTCGGGCGTTATTTTACTTATGCGTTTAACGCTGTATATAATAATTCGGTTTTTTGCAGTTATACAGAAGAAATTTGGGATATTCTTAATCACTATTCCAATTTAATAGTTTGTATGCTTAGTTTTTCCGGCGATTCAGAGCAAACTTAAAAATTGCCAAGTTAGTTAAAGAAAAAAACATCAAACTAATAACTGTCAGTGATGTCAGCCATTTCTCCCCTTTGGCAAAAATGGCTGATATACCCTTATTTTGTTATTCACCTAACATTTTTTATAAAGGTTATAACTTAACTAACAAAATGCCAATGTTTGTTGTGCTTAATTCTTTATTGGAACAAGCTATTAACTACCAAAAATGATTTATTTTTAGGAGGAGAATTTTATTACGTGGAAACCAAAAAATATTTAAACTTAATTGATGATGAATTAAATAAGATGCCAGATTTTGTGAAAGAATATAACTTTGGCACTACCCATTCCTTGGCCACTTCTTACCAGTATTTAACAGAAATAAGACGTTTTTTTAATTGGCTTCGCCAAGAGGGAATTTCAGATGCTAAGGATAACCAACATGTGACAACAGAAACTCTGGCAAATCTTCACCGAAATGATATTATGCTTTACATTAATTACCTTGGTCACGTCAAAAACAAGCAGGGCAATTTAAGCTCCCCCACCACTATTAATCGTTCAATTAATGCACTTAGATCTCTTTTTAAATTCTTAACTATAACTGCAGATAATATCAACGGACAGCCTTATTTTGAGCGCAATGTGATGCTTAAGATTGATTCGCTCAATAATACAGAAACTTTAAATTATCGTGCACACGTGCTTGAATCACATATGTATACTGGAAAGTTAAAATACCAATTTTTAGACTTTATCGAGAACGACTATCAGAATATTTGTAACAAACATGCCCTACCAAGCTTCAAAATTAATAAAGAACGAGATATGGCAATCATTGCTTTAATACTTGGTACTGGAATAAGGGTTTCTGAATGTGCTGGTGTAGACCTTTCAGATATTAATTTCAAGAAGGCTACACTCGATGTTACCCGCAAAGGCGGTCAAAAAGACAGTGTGCCAATTGCTGAGTGGACTCTAAGCTATATCACAGCATATAAAAAAATTCGTAGACAGAGCTATTCTGCTACGAAAAATACGAATGCTTTCTTCCTCACTCGTTGGCATAATAAAACTGGACGGATTACGGCAAGTGCAATTGAGAAAATGGTTAGTAAATATTCGGCTGCCTTTGGGCACCCGCTTACGCCCCATAAGTTACGTCACACCCTGGCCTCTGAACTATATGGTGTAACCAAAGATCAGGTTTTAGTAGCCCAGCAATTAGGGCAAAAAGGTACTACTGCAACAGACTTATACACGCATGTCGATCAGAAAAAACAACGTGCAGCCTTAAATAAAATAGCAAATGCAGACCAAAATATGGCTACTAACGAAAAGGATATTAAAAATAAAATTCAACCTTAAAATTTTTATTCAAATTTGGTTTGCCATTGTGGATCATTGTTAGCTGCAAAACACATTTTAACTTCTTCTAGGGTATTACGTGGTAAAGATAAGGCAGGTAGATTGGTTAATGAAAAGTACTTGCATTCTTTAGTTTCAGTGTTTTGAGCAAATTTACCTCCAAGATCATGACAAAGAAATATTACGTTGCAAACATTGATCACTCGTTCTACTTGTTCTTTATTATGAATATTAGTTGAGTGATTATTAACCGCAATGATGCGTTCTACAGTAATTTGATGACCAGCTTCTTCTTTTGTTTCTTTAATACAATTTTCTTTGACTGTTAAATTTGGTTCACACCAGCCACCTGGCATTGACCATAAGTTATCTGTACTTTCTTTTACCAGCATTATTTTTTGATCTTGAAAAATTGCTGCTCTGGTAGATACCTTGGGCGTTTGATAACCATCCTCGCTGCTAAACAGACCCTTAACTACCTTAAGCGGCAAATCTGTCTTAGCAGCCATTATTTTGGTGGCAATCTCTCTTATTTGCTCATACCTTTCCCTGTCAAAGCGGTCATGACCATATTCCAAACCATTTTGGGCTATACTTTGCAATTCTACTGCCCATTTTGTAAGTTGATCTAATTTTTTCATTAGTAACCTCATAATTTCATAGCAAAAAAGCAGCTCTTAGCAGCTGCTTTTATTTTGTTAAGTCAATTTTGTCAATATCAATCATCCAACCGATTGCAAATGATTTTTCACCTAGGTGAGTAGCAATTACCGGGCTAAATTTAGTGACTGAAATACTTTGCTCAGGAAATTTCTCCTTTAAGAAAGTTTTCGCTTCAGCAACTTGACTACTGTCATTGGAATCGATGATAAATAGCTTGATTTTATCCTTATACGGTAGTTGATCAATTTTTTTCACAGTTAACTTCTTGATTTTAAGAAATGCTCGCTTCATTGAACGTATCTTATCAAAAGCAACTATGTTACCATCTTTAAACGTAAGTAGTGGCTTAATATTCAGCATTGAGCCGATAAAAGCACCGGCATTGCTTAACCGTCCTCCACGACTTAGATTATTCAGATCATTGACAACAAATATTTCATCAATCGTTGACCGAATTTCATCAAGATGAGCTAGAATACTATCTAATTTAACACCATTTTTGATCATTTTTGCTGCTGCTAAAACCAAGTTTCCCTGCAAACGCACAGTCATTCGGGTGTCTATAGGATGTAAATTATATTTAGGATTATTATCTGCGATATTGCATAGTGTCTGATAAAAGCCCGAGATACCACTTGAAAGTGTAATAGCGATGATTGCTTCATAACCTTGGTCAAGCAAGTGGTCAAAAAGGCGAATTAAACTTCCTGTACTTGGTTGAGAGGTTTTGGGGAAGTCTGCTCCCTCACGTTGCATTTTAAAAAGCTGGTCAGAGGTAATGTCAACATTTTCCAAATATTCTTTTTTACCTATGATAATGGGAATTGAAACAACAATGATATTGTTTTCTTCTGCCTCTTGTTTTGTTATGGCGCTAGTACTATCAGTTACTAATGCAATTTTCATCTAACTTACCTTCCGCTTTTGTCTGTACAATATAAAAGAATTATAGCATAAAAAAGTAGGCGTTTCGACTATCAGCTATATAGAAGTTGATTTTTCAGTTTTCTGAACTAACTTAGTGAAAACATTATTTAAAAGTTTAATTTCGTCATCTGAAAGTCCATTTAATAAAGACTTCTCAATTTCTTTTAAAGCTTTCCTTAATTCTTCAATTTTTGCCAGGCCATGTTGATTTAACCAAACAGTTTTACTTGAATCTGTTTCAGAACGTTTAATAGTCACCAGACTCATAGTTTTTTTCTGCTGTAATTGTCTGCTTAAAGTTGATAACGAAATTTTTAGTTTGTTAGCCAAATCTCCCATTTTTAAAGCTGTGTTGTTATTTCGGTAAAAATAAAGTAATATTCTTGTTTGTGACAAATTCAACCCACATTTTCTGCTGATTTCATTTTTGATATTGCCCGCAATTGTACTAAATGATAAAACGTCCATTTAACTACCTTTTCTGATTAAAATAAATCATAAAAAAATTTTATAAACTAAATTAAAGCAATATTATGCTCACTAAGTAGATATTAGAATAGCAGTTAAAAATTGTGAAACAATTGTGCTTAACTTTTATAGTAATATTTGTAACTATTAATTTTAGCTTATAAACATTCGCTGTGATAACTTTAAATCTATATTACCAGTATATCAAGTTTTTGCAATGTTTTCTTTTTTGATGCGTTATAAATTAATATATTAATAGCAGTACGCTATTTTAAGTTTAAGGCAATTTTGTAGTTTACAAAATGTAATTTGTCCCTTATACATATCAGCAAATAATTGGTATAATAGAAAACGTGTTTTGAGGTGATAATTATGGCTTATGATGGCTTATTCATACATAGTCTGTTAAATAGTGTTAGACCTTTAGTTGTAAACGGCAGGCTTTCAAAAATATACCAGCCATTTGCACAGGATTTAATATTAACTTTTAGAAAAGAACGCAAAAACATTCAACTCCTGCTTTCTGCTAATGCGCAATATCCACGTTTTTATGTGACGAAGCAGGCTATAGTTAATCCTGACAAGGCCCCTACTTTCGTAATGGTCTTACGCAAATACTTAGAAGGCTCTGTCTTGCAATCGATTGATCAGGTTGGCGTTGACCGTATCGTCAATTTTAATTTTAGTAATCGTAACGAACTTGGTGATCAAGTTCAACTGGTTTTATCGTTAGAGCTAATGGGTCGTCACAGCAATGTTATTTTGTATGACAAAAAAAGTGGACAGATAATAGATTTGCTAAAACGGGTTAATCCTGATGAAAATCGGGTGCGCTTATTGCTGCCTAAAGCAAAATATGAATTACCTCCTCTTATCCCTGGAATTAATGGTTTTAAGATTACCGAGGCAGAATTTAATTTAAAAGCGACTGATACAGCTCCTGCAACATTAGCCAAGCAATTTGGTGGCCTTGATCGTGATGATCGCCAAGAGCTTGAGGGCTATTTAGAAGATGATTTATCATTTTCATCTTTTAAAACTTTTATGGACCAGTTCGATAAAAAAGGTGCTTTTATATTAAAAACGCCGAAAAATAAACGAAAAATTTTCCCTTATTTGCCGTATCATTTGGACTTAATAAAAGAAGCTTCTGATCCTGATTTCAACCACGCGCTAGACGAGTTTTATCAGTATCAGTCAAATCAGGACTGGGTCAAACAAAAATCTAGTCAAATTGAACGTGTCATTAAAAATGAGCATAATAAACTGACCAAAAAAATTGGTAAGCTAAAAAAGCAGCTGGATCAAGCAGAAAATTCCGAAGGCTATAGGATTCGGGGTGAGATTCTTAATGCGAATTTAGCTCAAGTGAAACCAGGAATGAGTCACATAGAATTACCTAATTATTACGACAATAATAGACCAATTAAAATCAAACTTGATACTGCACTCTCTCCTGCTCGTAATGGTCAAAAGTACTTTACTAGGTATAAAAAGTTACGTGATTCAATCAAGCATGTTAAAGAACAAATCAGCATTGCCCAAACTAATTTAAACTATTTTGATACAATTCAAACAGCTATTGACAACGCTGAACCCCAAGATATTGACCAAATTACTGATGAATTAACGAGTCAAGGCTATTTGAAAAAGCCACAAAAACCGAAGCGCAAAAAGAAAATTACGGAAAAAAATCTTAATAAATTCCGCATTTCATCGGGCAAGACCGTTTTGGTCGGTAAAAATAATTTACAAAATGATTGGTTAACTTTGAAGAAAGCTAATAAAACTGATATTTGGTTCCATGTCAAAAATATTCCAGGGTCACATGTCATATTACAATCTAGTGAAGCAACTGATGAAGACATTAAAGAAACTGCAGAGATTGCGGCCTATTTCTCTAAAGCTAAGCATTCAGCCCAC
Source organism: Lactobacillus sp. W8093 (assembly GCF_016100925.1). NCBI lineage: Bacteria > Bacillati > Bacillota > Bacilli > Lactobacillales > Lactobacillaceae > Lactobacillus > Lactobacillus sp. W8093. The sequence continues at coordinate 212,156 of NZ_JACFRL010000003.1, forward strand.
GTTCAAGTAGATTACGTGGCCGACAAACGAGTTAAAAAACCTAATGGCGCAAAGCCAGGTTTTGTAATTTATACTGGGCAAAATTCAATCGAAGTTACTCCTGAAAAAGAACGTGTTTTAAGTAAAAGAATCAAATAAAAACGAGGATGAACAGATCATCCTCGTTTCTTTTTCTGTTAAATCGGTTGCGTTGTTAAAGACAGTGATTCTAAAACAGATAAAATGAGTTCGGAAGTCTCAATACTAGAAAATACAGGGATATTTTGATTGAGAGCTTCATCTCTTATTCTAATGGCATCATCACTGGCAGAATCTGATAAATTAGTAATGTTAATAACCATGTCAATTTTATGCTGTCTTATTTTACTTAATAGACTACTTGAACCACAGTTAATTTTTGATGCAATTCCCGTTGTGATACCAGCTTCAGCTAAGCAATTAGCCGTCCCCTCCGTCGCAATTATTTTAAAACCTAAACGGTAAAATCGTTGGGCCAATTCTGTTGCTTTTTTCTTATCCTCGTCTCGTACTGAAATAAAGATCGTGCCAAAACTGGGAATACGTAAACCACTGGCTTCATAGCCTTTATACAAAGCTTTCGCTAGCTCAGTGTCTCGGCCCATAACTGATCCCGAAGACTTCATCTTTGAATCGAAGGTATTTTCACTTTGGTAGTCAATATATGAGAAAACAGGCATTTTGACAAAAATAAAATTATTTGAATGCCACAAGCTATTCTTAAATCCTAATTCGGGCAAATTACCACCAATAAGCACCTCTGTGGCACACTCAGTTATGTCTTGACCAAGTGCTTTAGAGAGAAAAGCGATGTTATGTCCCGCATAGGGCTTGATTTGAAGTAGATAAATTTTCTTTTCTACAATCAAAAAATGAAGTGTAAAAATGCCCCGCATTTTCATACGTTTAATTAGCGCAATGGTAAAGTCGGTTAAGTGCTTTTTACCAGTTTTTGCTAGATTTTGTGGTTTAAAAACTGCAATGGAATCAGATGCATGAGATCCAGTTTGTTCTAAATGCTCAATAATACCGGGAATAGTTACATTCTGTCCATCGGATATAGCAGTAATCTCATATTTATTGCCTTCAATAAAATGGGATAAACTAACTTTAGAAAGCTGATTTTCGTGCAAATACTTTTTAAGAGCAGGTAAATCATAAACTACAGCAGACTTTTGTTTAACTCCCATATTGTTAAAACCGCCAATTAAGATTGGAAAACCATGCTCATTAATAAATTTTTTAGCCTCAGACTTATCTACTGTGGTTAAAAGCTTATTTTGGTTTAAGTTCTTTAACGGCTTATTAAGTATCTGTTCAATTCGATCTTTAGGATTAATATCACCGCTACCTATGATGTTCAATCCATTTTCAATCAATTTTTTACATAAAGCGTTAATTTCTTTTCCCGAAAATTGAATTAACACGTCTTGGATATGCTCTTTTTCGGCGATATGGAGAATACTTTCAACTGTAATTGGTTCAAAATAGACCTTGTCTGTCCTTTTATAACTAATAGCAACAGATTCGTCGTTATTTGATAGTAAAACAGTGTCATAATTATTTTTATGTAAAGTATCTAGAGCATGACTAATCATATAGTCGAATTCACTCGTAACTGAAACTTGTGAAGGCAGCATACCGACCACTAGCACCTTCTTGCGTGCTGTGAGAGGAATGCTTTCGTCTTGAACGCCAAAAGCACCGTAATATGCGTTTACCAAAGGCTTAATGGTTCCTGCTGTACCATCTATTTGCTGGTAGGCTGGCTTTAAATGCAGTTTTTCCAGTCGTTTTTTAATGGCACTAACACTGATATGAGCCACTTGAGAAATTAAGACGTTGCGAAAACCCCTTTTTTTCGCTTCAAGCAATAAATTATCCGTTAATGCCTCATCGGCCAGTTTCTGAGCAATTTTAACTATATTTTCAAGCTTCTGAAAATATACTGGATGAATATGGATAATGTCCTGCAATTCATTGTAATTAAAGCCTTTAGCTATCGCGGCTAACAACTTAATTAAATGTAATTCATCGGGATGTCTTAAATCATCTATGATTTCTGACTTGTCTTTAGCTTTTTCACTGCGAAAGACGTTAATTGACATCTTGACGTTAACAGTTGAAGCTAAGCCTTTTAAAAAAGCTGATTCAAAGTTAGTACCTATTCCAATTGCTTCACCGCTGGCCTGCATCTTTGTGCCTAAAAGATAGTGATTACTACCTGATTGTGTTAGTGACCAAAAAGGCATTCTAATGGCTACTTTATCTAAAGTAGGTTCTACTGCAGCATTTAATCCTGATAACGGATCTGTAATTTCATCTAACCGATAACCCAGTGCGATTTTGCAGACAATGTAGCCTAAACTATATAGTCCTACTCTTTTGGACCAAATTGCACTGCGCGTTAATCTGGGTTTGATTGACAAAATTTTGACCGCAAACTTGGTACCCTCATGTTTAACAGCAAAATGAATATTTAAAATTCCCATGATTTGAAGATTGTTAGCAATTTTTTTAGCAATTGTGCGGATTTGTTGTACTTGATCATTGTTGAGTGTCAAAGCCGGCATTACTGTTGCCGAGTCGCCAGCATTAATGCCTACAGATTCAATAGTATCTGCTAAATTAGTAAAAAGAACATTTCCGGAACTGTCACGAATGACATTGGCAATGACTTCGCCCCAAGTAGAAAGGTCTTCAGATAAATGATAATTGCTATATGAAAAACGCTCTTTTTGTTGCTCTTTCTTCAGGTAATTCAGCAAATCAGCCAGATTTTCAAAAACAATTTGCTCATTATGAGATGACTGATTTTCTTTGATTAGCATAAGCGGGAATTGAACTTGTTCAGAAATTTGTTTTTCTAAGTTATCAACTCTAAAGTCAGTTAAATTCCAATATTTGTTAACTTCAATATTATTAGCTGTTAAAAAAGCATTCATTTTCTGATGGTTGTCCATCATCAGAGTTTGGTTATTGAGAGTCAGCAACTTAACTCCCATTTGTTGTAATATACCGTCTTTAACCAATTCACGTGTTATTTTTAAACCTGTTGTAGAACCGTATGCCGAAATTATAGCATTAGGTTCTTCCATACGGATTATGCGCTTAAGAAATTCCAACGTCATTGGTTCAAGATAAACGGTTAATCCCGACTTTTTGTCAGTAGAAACAGTTGCCGGATTGGGATTAACTAAAACAATCTGAATGTCTTCTTCAAAAAGTGCTTTGATTGCGTCATTAACTAACAAGTCAGTTTCGGAAACCTTGCCAACTAAGGTTGGACCAGATCCAATAATTAACACTTTATCTAAATCATTTGCTAAAGGCATAATTACACCATCATCTTTACGAAGTTATCAAATATTGGTAGAGCATCAAGACTGCCTGGAGCTCCTTCCGCATTAAAAGCAGTTCCAATCACCTTATTTGCCTTATTGCTAAAACCTGCCAGCAGTTCACTGTGGAGATCATAAAATTCGTTTTCCATGGCAAATTGAACACTACTAGGTAAAACTAACTGGTCAATATTCATAGCAACCTGCCAAATTTGATTTGAATTTTGCTCTATCACGGGAAAGTTAATTCCGTTATATACTTGCGGTAAATCAACTAATTCGAATTTCAAAAAATCACTTAATGCCAAGAAACCCAAGCCAATTCCCCATATAGGGATTTGACCATAAAAAGCATTCAAGATCGGTTCAAGGTCTTCTCTAAGCTCGTCTACTCTGCCGGGTCCACCAGAAATGATTATACCCTGTGGGCGTAAATTTTTAATGTCAGGAACTGACACATTATAAGGCAAGACGGTGGCGTTAACTTTACGCAAAGACAGCTCTCTGAGCATTGAATGTTTTAAACCCAAGTCAATAATAGCCACAGTTTTGCCCACATTAGGGACAGCATAAGCATTTTTAGTGGAAACACTAGCTGATTTATTTTTCGGTAAAACCAATGCTCTTATTTGATCAAAGGCATGCTCATCATTGGTATCCATAATTGAAGCTTTGATAGTTTTCTCTTTATTTAAAAGATGAACTAGAGCTCTCGTATCCACGTTATAAATAGCAGGGATATTTTTTTCTTTTAAAAATGAGTCCAAATCTTGAAAATTTTCGCTATCAGAAATATTTTGAGCAACATCATTAGCAATGATACCTTTCACGGTCGGGTTAATGCTTTCATAATCAATTGCATTAATGCCGTTTCCCCCAATCATTGGAGCAGTGTACACTAAAATCTTTCCGGTATTGGTTGGATCTGTTAAAGCTTCCTGATAGCCAAAATTACCTGTTTGAATGGCTAATTCGCCGGTTGAAATAATCGAAGCTCCTAACCCTTCTCCAGGGAAATAATTGCCATCTTCAAGAATTAAATATCTTTTCATTTAGTCACTTTTTTCTTAATTCCGTCAATCTTTCTAAAAAGATTTGCGGAGGCTCAACCTTAAATTCGAGCCATTTACCTGAATGTGGTTGCATAAAACCTAAAATTTGAGCATGCAAAAATTGACCGTGGCCTTTTAAACTATGCTGGGGACCATATAATGGATCACCAGCAACTGGATGACCAATATATGAAAGATGTACCCTGATTTGATGGGTACGGCCAGTCTCAAGGCGACACTCAATTAGACTATAATTTTGAAATTGTTCTAGAACAGTGAAATGTGTGACAGCCTCTTTACCACTTTCAACAACTGCCATCTTTTTACGGTTAAAATGATCGCGTCCAATAGGAGCGTTTATTACCCCAGATTTTTCAGAAAAATTACCGTGAACAATTGCCAAATATAACCTTTTATTAGTTTTATGTGCTAATTGATTTTCTAAACTCTCACGTGCAAAACTATTTTTGGCTACCATTAATAAACCAGAAGTATCTTTATCAATGCGATGAACAATTCCAGGACGAAAGCCTTCGGGACTCTGTGCTAAATTTTTGGTGTGAAATAGCAGCGCATTAACAAGCGTATGGTCTGGATGTCCAGCCGCAGGATGAACCACCATTCCCTGAGGTTTGTTAACCACAAGAACATCTTGATCTTCATATATAATATCGAGCGGTATATCCTCCGGTGTCATAGTTAGTGGTTTTAGTTGCGGAATAGTGACCGCAATTAAGTCATTTTTTTGTACTTTATAAGACGGTTTAACTACCTTATCATTTACCAGAATATTTTTATCACGCAATAATTCCTGGATTCTTGTCCGCGATAAGTTTGGAATTTTACTTGCAAGTAAACTGTCTAATCTACCCTGTTCGTCTTGGATTATGAATTGGTATTTATCAGGCATTATTTTTTTCACTTTCATCCAAAAATAGCAGATAAACAAACACCATAATTATTCCAATTGTGATGGCAGAGTCTGCAATATTAAAAATGTTGAAATGAATAAAGTCGACTTGGATCATATCAATGACATACTTTAAGTGAATACGGTCAATTAGATTCCCGACAATACCACCTAAAACTAAGGCTACTCCAGAGCTGAAAATCCTGCTGTTAAAGTTTTTTCTTAGCAGATAATATAAACAAACCACAATAGCAATTGCACTAATCAGGTAAAAAAGTCCCATTTGACCAGGTAAAATATTCCAGGCTGCTCCCTCATTTTGAATATAAGTCAATGAAAAAACGTGCGGAATAACCTGATGAGTTTCTCCCAGTTGATAGTTATTGACTATAAAAAACTTTAAAGCTTGATCTGAAGCAACAATTAGTAATGAAATTAATAAATAAAAAAATTGCATTGATAAAATTAAAATAAACCGCTGATTTTACCATTATTGTCTACATCAATATCTAAAGCAGCTGGGTGTTTTGGTAAACCTGGCATGTCTAAAACATGCCCTGTCGTTATAACTATAAAACCAGCACCATTTTTCAAACTGGCTCCTTTGACATGCAAAGTAAAATCAGTTGGTGCACCCAACAATTTTTGGTTGTCAGTAAATGAATATTGAGTTTTGGCAATAATTACGGGTAATTTATCCTTTCCCATTTTTTCAAGCTCTTGAATATCTTTTTCTGCCTTTTCACTATATTCGACCTTTGAGGCATGATAGATTTTTTGAGCTATTTTTTCAATTTTAGTTTTTACATCATCATCTTTTTGATATGTAGGTATCAGTTTTCCAACGCCAGAATTTGCCAGGTTAACTACAGCTTTTGCTGCCTCTACTCCACCTTTTGAACCTTGTTCGTGGTAATCAACAACAACAGAATCAATTCCTTCATCTTTAATCAATTGCTGTAAGAGTGAAATTTCATTTTCAGTATCTGTCGCAAAATGGTTAATTAGAACAATAACGGGAATGCCATAATTTCGCATATTATTCATATGTCTCTTGAGATTTGCAAAACCGCTACGTAAAGCAGACAGATTTTCAGTACTTAAGCTATCTGTAGTACCTTCAGCTTGGTATTTTAAGGCACGTACGGTGGCAACCACTACACTGGCATCGGGCTTTTTATCTAAATGACCCGAAACAAAGTCCATGAACTTTTGACCGCCCAAGTCGCTGCCAAATCCTGCTTCGGTCAATACATAATCACTTAAGTGCAAAGCCAAGTTAGTGGCAATGACAGTATTAGCGCCATGAGCAATATTAGCAAAAGGACCGCCGTGAACCAAAGCCGGTGTATGTTCAATAGTTTGCACAAGATTAGGTTTAAGGGCATTGGCAAGTAAAGCGGCAATCGCACCTTCAAAGCCAAGGTCACTAACGTAAACTGGTTTATCTTCTTTGGTATAACCAACCAACATCAAACCAATTCTCTTTTTCAAATCATCAATATCGGTGGCCAAACATAAAATAGCCATTAACTCGTTAGCAACAGTAATTGCAAAACTTGATTTGTGCTCCACGCCGTTAAATTTGGAACCTTGACCGACAGTGATGTTTCTTAAACTACGGTCATTAACGTCAATTCCGCGCTTTAACAAGATTCTATCAGGATCAAGACCGATTGCATTTCCTTGATAAATGTAGTTATCAACTAAAGCAGCCAATGTGTCAATAGCAGCTGTCAAAGCATGCATATCACCAGTAAAGTGGAGGTTAATATCTTCCATAGGAATTACTTGCGCTTGTCCGCCGCCTGTTGCTCCGCCTTTTAAGCCGAAAACCGGTCCCATGGATGGTTCTCTTAAAGCAATCATGGTCTTTTCATGTAACTGGTTGTTAATGGCATCTGCTAGACCAATTGTCATAGTCGACTTACCTTCTCCTGCAGGAGTAGGTGAAATTGAAGTAACCAAAACAAGTTTCCCCAAGTGCTTAGTCGCTAATGTCTTTTTAATTGCCTGCCAATTAATCTTAGCTTTATCATTGCCGTATGGCTCAATATCTGTGCTACTTAAACCAACTTTAGCAGCAATTTCGTTAATGGGTAATGCGTGTGCTTCTTGTGCAATTTGAATATCTGTTTTCATTGCGCATGCCTCTTTCTGTATATTTAAATTTTAAAATTATTTTTCCATTTTAAGTAATACTCTTTTCATATTAGAATTTAGGTCCCACCTTTTAATTAATCATTTCAATTATAACAAATATTGCATGATTTTTATTCAATACTAGCCATAAATTAAGAATAACGCTAACTTTCCTCTTAGAAAGTAAAAAAGCGGGCTAAAGCCCACTTTTTATTTTTCACATCTTAATAAATAATATTGCCCTACTTCTGCAACTTTTATTTTATAAATTTTGAAACAATGCCATTGCAGCACAATCTGTGGTGTTGCCACCTTTTTTATCCGTGTGCGAAATGGTAATTTCAAAATGTTCTCATTCCAATAAGAATAAAAATATGTATAAAAAAGCAACATAACAAAGACTAAGGCACAAATTAGTGCTGGCCAATTAAAGACTTTAGTGCTTTCATATAGCAAGATTAGGCTTAAAAGCAGCACAATAAATACCCAACTGAAATAAATCAAACCGCACCGTCCTAAAATGACAAAATGTTTCTTTTTCATACGATCTTCTTTCCTCAATATTTAATTTTAGCTTTTAAGTTACTATGATCAGTAGTATCAAATAATGTCTTCATATACTTAGTAAATCTTGGTCTTTGACTGACTAAAATTTTAAACTCAGGAGAATTGTAAAGCTTTTTAAGCTGCTTTTTTTCAATATGATTATGTCCAGTAAAGTACTGGTAGTTCATTTCAATAAAAAGATGGTTAACTTTTTGCAATAGCTGAGATTCTTCAGTCTTTAAATGATCTTTTTTATTCGTGTTACCAGCTAAATTCCTAATCTGAATTTCTTTTAAATACGAATGAAAATGGGTTAACTCTTTATTTTGCCTCTCCTCTGCGGTCAAATAAGGACTCATATCAAAAGTTTTGCGTTCATAGCTAACACAATCGGGACTGACTTTTACATTGCCATAAGCCTGATCATAAGAACAAAAACTTGAAGTAACTATTTCGGTTGCCGGAACTTTTTCCTTAGGACCAACAATGTTTTGCGCGTGAATATGCCCGGAAAAGACAATCTTAACATCATAGTCTCGACACAAACGGCCTAATAATTGGGCATTGTTTAAAACAAATCCGCGATTAACCGCTGGATTATGAACGTAAAGATTATGGTGCAAAAATAACAGTGGCCGCAAGTCCTCTTTTTTTGCCTGCTCCAATTGTCTTTGTAACCATAAAATCTGTTCCTCTCCTAATTGCCCTTCTGTAGTTGGGGCACCACTTGCTTCGTGGGTACCATAAATATTGGAATCGAGTAAAAGCAAAAGATATTGGCTATTTAACTTAACGCTGTATGCTAATGAATTGGCGTCTTTACTAAGTGCACAATCATAAGATTTTTTGAAAATATTTCGCCAATCTTCTGGACTTATTTGATGAGCATATAATTGATTATTCCCACGAAAAGATCTGGCCCAACCATCATAAATATCATGGTTACCAGGTAGCACCAGTAATTTTGTCTCTTTTAGCCTGTCAAATATTTCGGCAAACTTTTGCGCAGAAATAAGTTCACCATTGAATGTGACATCACCTGTGACAATGATAGCAGCAGGCTTTTTTTCGTTGGCAAAATCAGAAAAAGCCCGCAAGGCAGTTTCTTGGTAATTTAAATCCTTACCTTGGCTGGTATCTTGGATAAGCTGAAATGCTTTACCATCATCATGTAAACTGTTAGCAATCAGATGTGTATCGGTAATGACCCAGAATTCCGTATTTGCTTTATTTGTGATCATTTTTCTTAGTCCAGTATTGGTAAAAGTCAACTCTTAAATTACCGTTGAATAATTTCCGCTTTTTAGTTGCCTTTTTACCAAAAAAATCTTCAAACTTTGGATCTCCAACTAAATAATATTGACTGAAACTATCGTATTTTAAAAGCGTTTCTCCCATTTGTTGATAAAGATCTTCTGCTGATTTGCGGTCCTTTAATCTTTTTCCATAAGGTGGGTTGGCAATTATGACTCCATTTTCCAAATCAGTAGCAAAATCTTTTACAGCAACTTGCTTAAAATAAATATCTTGTAAAACACCGGCATTATTGGCATTTAATTTTGCTATTTCTAAGATAGATTGGTCAATATCACAAGCCCAAATTGGCTGTTCAAGAGGCTTGATTTGGCTTTTAGCTTCATTCACCATGTCTTGGTGCAGCGAATGATTAAACCAGTCAAAGCCATCAAATGCAAATTGGCGCCACATTCCAGGTGCGATATTCTTGCCAATTAAAGCCGCTTCAATTGCTAAAGTCCCAGAACCTGTCATAGGATCAATCAATGGATGAGTACCGTCATAAGGAGTAAGTTTGAGCAAACCAGCTGCGAAGTTTTCTTTAAGCGGAGCGCCGCCGTGTTCTATTCTATAGCCTCTTTTAAATAGACTTGAACCGGTCGTATCAAGCGAAATTCTGGCAGTATCCTTATATATATGTATATCAAGAGGATACTCATTGCCACTTTCAGGCAAAAAGCCGCGCCGATGATATTGATCAGACATTTTATTGACAATTGCTTTTTTTACAATTGACTGTATTCCGGGCTCAGAATGCAATTTTGATCTAACGGAACGACCGCTAACGGGGAATTTAGCGTCAACTGGCAGCAATTCAGCCCAATCAATATCATAGACCTGGTTATAAAGCGTATCAAAGTCAGTGGCAGAAAATTCTTTAAGCAGAATTTTAACGCGGTCTGCTGCTCTCAACCACAAATTTGTCTTAACGATATCACTTTGATCACCATTAAAGAAAACACGACCATTTTCAGTTCGCGTTTTATAACCCAGTGCTTGCAGTTCTTTAGCAACAACGCTCTCGAATCCAACACCCATTGTTGTATAAAGTTGATATTTTCCCATCTTCGACTCTTTCTTTTTAAAAAAAGCGTTGAGCCCTTTGAAAAGCTCAACGCTGCCAATGCAAATTTCTATAAGCCACGTTCTGTTCAGGTATTTGCGGCATAAATACCTTTAGCAGCCATCTATCTTTGTTAAATAATAACAATCCAATCTTTAGTTCAATTTCTTAGATTGAAACGCCCCCACCAAGTTTGGGTTGCACGCTCGCAGGGTTTACCTCGTTCCACCAAAAATGTTTTCATCTTTGCTTCGTCACTGTGGCACTTTTCAGAATATTCATGCATATCCTTAGTAGGACTTAGCATTTTTTTCGCCGTAATCTAAATTTTTTAAGCTGTTAAATTTGTTATTTCTGCTCAAAATTGTAGATTCTTTAGCTTATTGGGCTAAATACGATCACTACAAGCATCGCAGCTTGTGCGTGCGTGGACTTTCCTCAGCTTGATCATTTACATGTCAAACCGCGACTGCTCAAAATTTGCACCATTAAAAATTATAACAAAGCTTATTCTTTTTGTAACCCATAAACTCGTTGTTCAAGGTTATAAACTTTGCGCTCAAGTGTAGAAATTCTCTGAATAATAGCCATGTTAGTGGAATTTTCAGCTTGAGAATTTTCTTCATTCATTGAACCGAAGTTTTGACTTACTCGTTGCTGACTAGGTGTATATGTACGTATATTTTCAGAAGTGGAAGAAAGACTTTCTGTTCTTGTTCTTTGATTCTGAAGGGAGTTTTCTTTATGTTGGTCTTCCATCAGTTCACCCTGAAGTTTACCAATTTGGCCATAAAGATCTTCAATTATTTGTTCAAAGGTATCATAATCAGCGATCACTTTATCTAAAAAAGCATCTACTTCATCTGGGTCTAAACCTTTAACTTTAGTTCTAAATTGTTTTTTTAATATATCCTTCGTGGATAGTTGAATATCATTTAAATCTGCCATGATAATATACAACTCCTTTTCCAATCCCCCTTATTCTAGCAAAAACTAATCACGCTTAAAACTAAAATGTTAACTTTTAAACAAAGTTATTTTTTTATTCATCGAATTTGTCTTCTTGATTTGCTTGATATTCTTCAGCTTCATCTTGCAGATCATAAAAATCAATTAATTCGAGGGGATAATCTGTCGTTTTTTGATAATCTCTGATTAAATTATAGTCAAACTTAGGTTTACCAGGATTTTCCGTATCATATATCATTAGGGCACCGTCTGTATGCATTAACATGAAGTTTTGATAATTTCGTAGTTGCACTGGACTATGATACGGTTCTTTGGAAGTTGAGGCAAAGAAATCAACTTGACTTTTTAAGGTCAAAAACTTTTCTTGATTGCTTTCATTCCATCTGCTGGCAAATTCTTCATAGGGAATGATGATAGAAACACGCACAGGAAATTTATCACGTAATTCAATAGCAACTTCACTTGCCCATTGCTCAACTCCTAAATTTGCCCCAGTAATTATCCAATCAAGCTGACCATTTTCCAGCAAGTTAATCATATGCTTTTTTAAAACTAATTTAATGATTTTAATTTTAGGATCTTTATCACTATATGTATTTAATTCGTAATTGCGGTATCCAGTAATCCATAGTCTTTGCATAATGAAACAAATGGCTCCTTGTTCAAAAACTTTTTCTTTATTGCTATAATGCTAGCAGGAGTGAGATTGATGGTCAAATATCCAACCGGCAGCTCAGCTGCTTTTCGCAAAACAGATTATAAGTCTCAAAGTAAACGTCAAAAAAGAAAACATAAGAATATTAATTTTTCTGATCGAGGAATGAACCTTGAGCAAATGATTAATGAATCTAATAAGTATTACCGTGTTAAAGAAATAGCTGTAGTACACAAAAAGCCGACACCAGTTCAAATTGTGAAAGTTGATTATCCTAAAAGGTCACGGGCAGTGATCAAAGAAGCTTACTTTCGTCAAGAATCAACGACTGATTATAATGGTGTTTATAATGGCTACTATCTAGATTTTGAGGCTAAAGAAACTAAGAATAAGACCAACTTTCCTTTAAAAAACTTTCATGAACATCAAATAGTCCATTTAGCAGAATGCTTGAAGCAAAAAGGAATTTGCTTTACAATAATTGGATTTACGAGCTTAAATCGCTATTTTGTTACTCCGGCAAGTGCAATTATCAAAGCCTGGTGGACAAAAGATAAGAGCTCATTAACATTAAAAGAAGTTGAGGAATGGTCAGTAGAGATTAAGAGCGGCTTTCAACCAACCCTTCCCTATTTGCAAGCTGTAGATCACTTTATCTCGGATAGGAAAATGAAAGATGACGAATAAAAACTTTAACTCAAATAATGGTCGTGAATCACGGAAGAATTATCGCCAGAATTTACCTAAACCATTATGGCGCAGAATACTCAAATGGGCTTTTTTAGGAATTTTTCTCCTATTAATTGCTGGTGTCGGGCTCTTTGCTTTCTATGCAAAAGATGCTCCTAATATCAGTAGAGCTGATTTAGAAAGTGGTGGTTCATCGGGTATTTATAATACTAATGGCAAATTCATCATGTCGCTTGGGACTGAAAAAAGGCTTTATGTTAAAGACAGCAAAGACTTACAGTTGTTAAAAGATGCTATTGTTTCAGTTGAAGACAAGCGCTTTTATAGGGATAACTTGGGTATCGACCCTATCCGTATAGTCGGATCGATGCTTACTAATGCTAGAAGTAAAAGTATATCGGCTGGTGGTTCGACTATTACGCAGCAACTCGTTAAGCTGACCAAATTTTCAACTTCCGCATCACAGCGTACCCTGCGGCGCAAAGCACAGGAAGCTTGGCTGGCTATGAGAGTACAACGTGAATACAGCCATGATGAAATCTTAGAGTTTTATATTAACAAGGTTTATATGAATTACGGCAATACTGGTATTGGTACAGCTGCTAATTTCTATTATGGTAAAAAAATTGGCGATTTAGACTTGGCGCAAACAGCAATGTTAGCGGGAATGCCTAATAGACCAACCGTTTATAATCCTTATACTTATCCGCAATATGCTAAGTATCGCCGGGACATAGTCTTAAAGGCAATGTTAAACAATAAAAAGATTACCCAGGAGCAATACGATCAGGCAGTTAAAGAAAGCGTAAAAAAGGGGTTAAAACCTCATAACAAGCGTAAACAATCGAATTTACGTAAAATTAATGATCCTTATGTTAAGGAAGCAATTGCTGAAGTCAGGGCCAAAGGTTTTGATCCGTTTCGTGATAATTTAAAAATTACTATTAATATGGATCAAAAAGCGCAGAAAAAACTTTACGAATTGGCCAATAATGGTGCTATTCCTTTCACTAATGATAAAATGCAAATTGGTGCGTCAGTAGTTGACCCAAGCAATGGTCACGTAATTGCGATCTTAGGTGGTAGACACTTGCCTTCTTCAGTTCAGTTAGGTTTGGATCGTGCCGTACAAACTTCGCGCTCAACGGGATCATCAATCAAGCCTGTGTTAGATTATGGCCCCGCAATTGAATATCTTAATTGGTCTACTGCTAAAATGCTGGACGACAGCAAATATGTCTATCCGGGCACTAATATTCAGTTATATGACTGGGACAATAAATATGATGGCGTCATGACTATGAGACACGCTTTGGAACAATCACGTAATGTTCCGGCAGTTAAAACTTTGAGGGATGTCGGTATTAAGCGCGCAGCTAAATTTGCCGGTAAAATGGATATTAATATTCCTAAAGACTCTGGTCTTTCTGTTGCCATCGGTGCTAATGCTTCCAGTCTACAAATGGCAGGTGCATTCAGTGCTTTCTCTACAATGGGCGTCTACCATAAGCCGCAATTTGTTTCGAAAATTGAAACGCCAGATGGTTTAACAAGAAATTACGATTCCGAAGGAATTCGAGTAATGAGTAAAGCCACAGCCTACATGATTACAGATATGCTTAAAGGAGTCATAAAGAACGGTTCTGGAAAGAATGCGCAAATTAAAGGATTGCACCAAGCTGGTAAAACCGGTTCTGTTAAATATTCTGAAGAAGAATTAGCCCGTTACCCTAATTACAGGTCAACTCCGAAAGATTCATGGTTTGTTGGTTACACTCAAAGCTATTCAATAGGCGTTTGGACTGGTTATGATAACTTAAAGGACGGTACAATTTCTGGTATCGGTCAACAATCTGCTCAATTGTTTTATAAGAATATGATGTCTTATTTAATGAGAAATAAAGAAAATGTTGACTGGCAAAAACCTGATTCTGTCATCAGAGCTAGAATTGCTCGCAATTCCAATCCGCCTGAAGTATCATCAACTGGCGACTGGCAATTGTTCGTGCGGGGGCACTCTCCTATTGGTATTGTTGATGACAGTAGTGATTATGATGAAGATGATGAAAAAGCCGATAATAATAATTCTTCATCGACTACAAATACCCAAGAAAATAATTCAACTCTAAATGAGCAAAATGGTACCGCTAGACAATCAAATAAAAACCAAAGAAAGTCTAAAAGTAAGAAGGAAAATCAACAGTCTACTAACGGAAATGAAAATAACTCCGAGGACTCTGGTCAGAATAATAATCAAAATGATTCTAATTCTGGCAATTCCACCGAAAATGAGCAAAAGCGTAATAAACCAGGTGGTGACAATTCAAATTCATCTAATGGCGAAGGTAGCCATCATCACTGAGTAAAAAAGAAACGTCGAAAAATTCCGACGTTTCTTTTTTATTTTCTTACTATCAAATAAACTAATAGTTCTACTAAAAGAATAAATATAAAGAAGACAATTAAAACAGCTAAGGAAACTAATTTAACATTCATGGTATTAACAGCGCCAGTTCCGTCATAAGGACGTAGCCAGAGAAATATTGCTGTGATTATGAAAAGGATTGTTAGAACTACGTTAGTTATGTGCCACTTATTCATCAAGTTTACCTCTCAAGCAAATTGTATTTGCTTAAAATAATATTATATTTTTCATAAAATTATACCATTATTTTCTAACAATTAATATTATTTACACTTTAAATATGAATAAGGATCGTTTTTATCGCGGGCTGTCATAGAATAACGTCCAAATAAAATCATCGCATGATGAGTATGAATCCATTCATCGCGAGGAAGAATTTCCTCCAGTCTTTTTTCAACCTGCAGCGGCTTAGCATTCTGCGGTACAATATGAAAACGTTTGGAAATACGAGACACATGAGTATCAACTGCAATAGCTGGAATGCCAAAGCCTTCAGCTAAAACAACATTAGCCGTTTTCTCTCCTACTCCTGGCAAAGAAATTAATTCATCTTTATCTTGAGGGATTTGGCTATGGTATTTTGTTACTAAGATTTCGGCAGTAGCTTTTAAATGCTTTGCTTTCGAATGGTACAACCCGATCTGTGAAATATGCTTCTCAATTGCACCAATAGTCGCTTGAGCTAAATCTTTAGGTTCAGGGTAGTCTGCCATAAATTTGGGCATGACTTTATTAACCATTTTATCAGTAGTTTGCGCGCTCATTAACACGGCACACAGCAAATGAAAATTATTATCCCAAACTAATTCACCCTTGGCATCCGGATACATGTGGTTAATACATTCCAAAACTTTTCGTGCTTCTTTTGTAGTTAAAATTTTTTCTTGCGTCATTAGTGATTCCTTCTTAAAAATTTTTGCACTTCACTACTTGTTTTTAAATTATGTCTTTGCCAATTAAGCAAAACGCGATCAACGTATTTTAAGCTATATGCTTGAGCTAGAACTGCTTCTCTCAAAGCCATTTTGATAAGTACCGGATCATAATGATCAACGTTTAGCCAAGATGCAATTTCTTCACGTTCAATTGGACTTAAATAACGCCCAAATTCAATTTCAAATTGACGCACCAATTGTGTTAGTGGGCTATTATCAATGCTGGAAGTAAAGTTATTATTGCCGGTTTTTTTATTACCCGATTTTATTTTATTTTTCAGCAGCACGTCTAACTGATTATACAATTGGTTTAAATTATATTTATTGCCAATCTTGTCACTTTTGTCGAAAATTTGATCAATACTAAGAAAATTCTGTTCAATTAGCTTTTGAATTAGGGCCGTAATTTCGGAAACTGATAAATTAGTATTTGCCGCCAGTTGCTCATCAGTTGGGAAAAAATTCCCTTTTTGAGCAAACATTTCCAGTTGAATAATAACTATCATCTCAGCATCATCGATTTTAAGTTGCGGATAATATGCAAGCAGGCCATTTGAAAAAGTAGTCGTACCTAAAGCGCGGTAATCATTGTACTGCATGATAAATTCTCCTTTAAAAAAGTTGAACTAAATTAACTTTAGTTCAACTTTTAACTGTTTTATTAACTTTGAATTAAGGTTGCAAGCGATTAATCATTCTTGGAAATGGAATAGCTTCGCGGACGTGGTCTAATTTACAGATCCAGGCAATCACCCGTTCAAAGCCCATGCCGAAACCAGAATGAGGAACACTGCCATACTTACGCAAGTCTAGATACCAACCGTAATCTTCTTTGTTTAAGCCAGCTTCTTCTATCTGTTTAAGTATGGTATCGTAGTCGCTTTCTCTTTCAGAACCGCCCATAATTTCGCCGTATCCTTCTGGAGCTAAAACATCTGCACAGAGATATTCTTTTGGATTATCAGGGTTTTTCTTCATGTAAAATGGCTTAATTGCAGTTGGGTAGTTAACAATGAAGAAAGGACGGTCAAATTTTTCTGAGATAAAGGCTTCATCAGGTGCGCCAAAATCGTCGCCCCACTTGAAATCACGTCCGTCATCCTGCAACATTTTTACTGCATCGTCGTAAGACAAACGAGTATAGTTTCCTTGAGCGGCAGGTTCTAATTTCTTAGGATCGCGTCCTAATATTTCTAATTCATATTGGCAATTTTGTAGAACTTGACCAGTAACGTAGGATAAAAACCGTTCTTGCAGATCAAGAGATTCATCTTGATGCATCCAAGCCATTTCAGGTTCCATCATCCAAAATTCAGTCAAGTGACGTCTTGTTTTAGATTCTTCAGCTCTGAAAGTTGGACCAAAGGTAAAAATTTTACCGAATGCGGCGGCTCCTACTTCACCATAAAGTTGACCAGATTGTGAGAGGTAGGCGTCACCACCAAAATATTCTGTATGGAATAATTCTGTGGTTCCTTCTGGAGCAGAATGCATAAAGATAGGGGCATCAAACTTTATAAAGCCTTCTTTTTCAAAAAAGTCAACAGTCGCCTTAAAAATTGTGTTTCTAATACGCATAATTGCAAAAGGACGTTTGCTTCTTAACCATAAATGGCGGTGGTCAAGTAAAAACTCAATTCCGTGTTCCTTGTTGCCAATTGGGTAGCCTTCATTATTGGTAATAAGCTTTAGATCTGAGATTTGAATTTCATAACCAAAATGGGAACGTTCATCTTGGTGAACAGTACCGGTTATGTAAAAACTGGCTTCCTGATGTAACGATTTTGCAATCTCAAAAACTTCATTAGAAACTGCATTTTTACGCACTACACCCTGAAAAAATGCAGTACCATCACGTAATTGCAAGAACACAATTTTACCACTTGAACGCTTGTGAGTAAGCCAAACATGCATTTGGACTTCTTCGTCAACGTGTTTGCGGCAATCTTCAATTGAAATTAATTCTGTCATAAACTTTTATTCCACTTTCCTTATCATATCAAATTAATAATACCAAAGTTTTATCGATTTAGCGACTTAACCCACTAATTTTCCATTTTTAAATTCATATAGTTGGTAATGATATTCACCTGCTATGTTTTTAGAACTGACTTCCCAAACCGCTTTTCCTTGATACCAGCCTAAGTTAACTTCGGTAATTTTCTCATCTGGTCTTTTAGATTCGTATTTATGACGAATCACTTCTTCGTTCACACCTTTATTTGCCGGATACAAGTAAGCTTTTTTGGAGCCTGGAAGATAAATAAAATAGAAAGTTTTACGCTTTTTATCTAGACCTTTAAGCGCGTAGCTGTTTATACCGCGATCTAAGTGGTAGTTTTTTTCGGTATACTTAATTGGCGTTTTTTGTAAAGCAATTCTATTAAGTTCACGTGTTTGTGTTCTTTCGGGATTTCCAGCTTTATAAAAAATTATAATGAAAGCAAAGTATAAAAATACTATCAATATTAAAATGTAGGTTAAAAACTTAACTGTTTGTTTTGTATCATCATTTATCATAGTTATCTAACTTTTCTTCCAATTCGTTTAAATTTATCTTTTTGACTTTAACAGGGATAGCAGCTAAAAAGACTTGCCCATAATCTTTAGTCCAAAGCCGCGAATCTAAGATTAAAAACTGCCCTCTATCCTGTTCACCGCGAATTAATCTGCCCATTCCCTGCTTGAAACGAATAATTGCTCGCGGCATAGTGTCGGAATGAAAAACATCAACGCCGCTATCAACAAGTTGCTTTTGGCGCAATTTAACTTCTGGTAAATCTGGTGATTCAAATGGCAATTTAGTTGCTATTACGAGATCAACACCACATTCATGGAAATCAATCCCTTCCCAAAAACTGTCTGCTCCAAGGATAATAGCTCTTTTTGCTATAGCAAATCTTTTGATAATACGGTTATTTGAACCCGAGACGCCTTGAGCTAAAATTTCAAAATCTCGTAAGTGCGGTGAGTTAATGATTGCACTATAAACATTCTTTATTAACTCCAAATTAGTCATTAAAACTAAAACATGATTCTTGGTTTGCAAGTCATGCTCTAGAATTTGAATTAAAGTTTTTGCAAAAGCCGGTTCGTTGACATCAGGTAAATCATTAACGGATAAAACTTCCAGATGATCAGCGAGTTTAAAGGTGCTGGTGCCGACATATTCTTGTGGTGTCAGGTCTGTCAAACCCAGTTGCTTAACAATAAAATCAAACCCATTTTCACTAGTCAGAGTTGCACTAACAAACAGAATATGATCGAAACGATCATATATTTTACGTAATTCTGGAGTAGCATCGAGCATTAACCAGCTTAAGTTGGCACTCAATGGATCTTGGGGATTGGTTAAAGAAATTATAAATCCTTCAAGATCAAGATAAGTCCTTTTCCGCAATAAATCTGATAATTGATAGCTTTTAGTAATGTAGTAGTCTAACTGATCTATTTGGGCAGAAATATCACTCAAAATAGCATCCCGATCAATATTAGAACTATCAGTTTCATTATAAAGTTTAAATAAGATCTGGTTAGTTTGCTGCCTGACATTTTCTAATTTGCGCTGCAACTCAGCTAGTTTTACTAAAAATTGATTATTTTTCGGAAATAAATCTGTGCCTTTAAAGCTGAGAAGTAAGTTCCCATTAGGCAAAACACTTTGACTGACGGCTTTTTTCTTTTTAGAGCATAACAAATGTTGCAAATGATTGATTACTTTAATTAAATCTAATATTTGGGGGTCTAATTTTTCCAGTAAAAAATTAAATTGGACATCATTGCCATATTGGTTAAACACACTGTCATCAGCGTAGAAAAGCAAATTACGCAAATGAGTTAGCGCTCCCCATAGGGATTCAAATTGAAAAGAATCATTGCGCGAACTAATAACATTGTCTACAAAGCGATGTGCTTCGTCAATCACCAAATAGGGATTTTGTCCCCAAATAGTGTCATTATAATGGTTAGCTAAAAATGCGTGATTGGTTACTAAAATATCAGCTTGCTCTTGACGTTGCCTTGCCAAATTCCAAAAGTCCACTTTCGCAAAACTGCTCCCGACACGAGCATCCCCCGGATGAGCTATTTGCGCAAACAAAGGTGCTCGATAATTAGTTAACTGCAATTCATCCAAATCACCCGTATTCGTTTCAGTTAACCAAACCAAAATTCGCATCTGCAAAACCAGAGTTAATTTATTTGGTGTATCTTGGTATAAACTTTGATAAAAACCATCTAAATCAAGATAATGATTGCTGGCCTTAACTTCTTCTGCTTTTAAATCCAAGTTAGTCACATTTAATAACTGAGGTATCTCTTTATTAATAATTTGTCTTTGCAAAACTTTAGTCGGTGTGGCAATTACTAATTTTCTACTGGTATAAAGCTGATAAGAATATGCGCATAAATATGAAAATGTCTTTCCGGTACCGTTTGGTGCTTCAACCAGCAAAGCTTTTTGGTCAGAAGTATTAATGAATTGCTCAATCCGGTTAATCAGATCAACTTGAGGCTGCCTATAATTAATTTTCTTTTTAAAAAGCTTTCTTTTTGCCTGATCACTTTGAGGAAAAGTAGCTGAATGCTCTTGCTCATTATTAGCTACGCTTTTTTGTTTTCTTAAAATTATTTGACGTACCTGCTGATATTTGGCAGGTAAAGGACGCTTTTCTTTGCGAGCGTCATCAGCGATCGTGGTAAAAATCCATGACGTATCACGAATTAACCCATGTGCTAATGAACTAAGTGTGTTAAGAGTTGCTTGCGGTAATTTTTCCAAGCGCCGAATAATTTTTATTAGCAACACAGCAGTTCCGTAAGCATCAGAATCAGCCTTGTGCGGATTTAAATGTTCAATCTGTAATTGGGCAGTCAAGTCACTCAATTTATAGGATGGTTCGGTGGGGAAAGCTATTTTAGCCAGCTCCACCGTATCAATTGCCCGGTTAGTAAGAGGCTCGTAGCCATGCTCTACCAATTCATAATTTAAGAAAGGCAAATCAAAGTTGACGTTATGAGCCACAAAAACCGTATCTTTGAGAATCTTAATAATTTGAGGAGCATAATATGAAAAATCCTTCTGGTGAGCAACATCTTTATCATGTATGTGCGTTAAGTTTTGAACAGCTATAGGAATTTCACGGTGAGGATTAATCAAAAAAGAATACGTTTTTACAACTTTTAGATTTTTTATTATGGCACAACCAAACTGAATAATATGATTGTTGTCTTCACGCTGTGTCCCGGTAGTTTCCAAATCTACTACAGCAAAAACAGTATTGGCAAATGACTTCATTTTTTAACTTGACCCTCCTTTCATCTATTTCACTTCTACAACTTTTTGAGCGTCTAATAAAATCAAATATTTACTTTTAACTTTGGCATCAGCAAAGGAATTCAATGCCCTTTCATAAAGGCGCAATTGTCCCCGGTATTTCTGTTTAATATTTTTGATTGCCAGATCTAAATGTGTAGGATCAATGTGGTCAGTTTTATAGTCGAATAATATTATGCCATCTTTTTCAATAAAGTAACCATCAATTGTTCCGTGAATTAAAATTTTAGCATTTGGATCGTCAAAATGCTCAAAAAGAATACTAGCAGGCAATAAACTGGAAAATTCAATTTCACGTTTTAAATTTTGTGGTTGTTGCCAAAACTTTGCAGCAAAATCACTGTGAACAAACCAATTAATTTGGTTCAGGTCAAGACTTGAAACTAGATTACTGTTCAATTTGTTTTGCTTAACTAGTTGCTGAACTTCTTCTTCAACCTGCTGCGGCTTTCCCTGACCGTGATAGTCATAATATTGCAAAATTAAGTGCATGGCGGTACCAATTTCGGCACCAGTAAACTTAGTTTTGAATAAAAAATTAGGCTTGGTATCAATCGGTTGCAAATACCTATTTGTTGATGAGAGTAAGTGGGCATTTTCAAGTTCATTGTCAAGTGGATCATTAAAAGCCTTTTTTATTTCAGAAACTGATTGGTAGGCTGTTGTTTTACTTGCATCCTTAAAGGGATAATTAAGCCCATACAAATCTTCAATTCTTGATAGTAAATAGGAGTTTGCTGTATCTGCTTGTTCTTGCACCTGAGTTTCCGTAACATTTATTGTTTCATCTTGATAGTCAATGTATAAAAATTCTTGACCAGTTTCAGAGGCAAAATTAATATCAGAAATTTTTTGTGCGATCAATTCGTCAAATTTAATAGACGGCCCAATTAGATCCATTGGGTTTGTAGAATTTAGCTTACTATTAAGAGAAAGTTGGTTTTGCCATTTTTGCAATGTCTTCTGCAAATCATTGATATCCGCTACTAAAATTAGTTTTTGCCTTGCACGGGTCATTCCTACATACAAAATCCGTGCTTCTTCTTCTAGAAGCTGCCTTCTTTTGGCGACGTTATCAAATGCTTTAATTAAAGTATCGGCACGATAATGCTGACATCTAATAGTTAAACCAACTGAATCAGAGCTGATAATATAATTATTGCTTAAGTCACGCAGCTGAAACCGGTGTTCTAGTCCAAGATAAAAAACAATCGGAAATTCCAGCCCTTTAGAGCCGTGAACTGTCATGAGACGGATGGAATTACCAGCTTCTTTGGTTAATAAGGGCTGGGCTAAATCTTTTTGGCTGCGTCTCATGCGCTCAATGAAATTGATAAATTGATATAGGCCTTTAAAGCCGGCGCTCTCATAAGAAGCCGCTCTTTCATACAAAGCTTCGAGATTAATTCTGCGTTGCTTGCCATTTGGCAAAGATGTCATAATTTCCAAAAGACTGGTTTTTTCATAAATACTCCACACCAATTCAGAAATTCTATGTGTTGTCGCAAATTGGCGCAATTCTTCCAGTTGATTTAAAAAGTCCTTTATTCTTTGACTTAGTTGATCACCGACTGCAACGTAAGCTGTCAACGCACTATAAAAACTGGCGTTTGGTGTATGGATTCTAATCCGGCTTAAATCAGGTTCTTTAAAGTTAAAAAGAGGCGACCTTAAAACTGCTACCAACGGTATATCTTGATCAGGATTATCAATAATCCGCAGGTAATTTAAAATAATGGTTAATTCCAATGTTTGAAAATAGTTTTTAGCATCCGTAACCATAATGGGAATATTATTTTTGGCAAATTCCTGCATAATTTCAAGATTATTGCTCCGGCTCCTAGTTAAGATCACAATATCGCTATATTTAAAAGGACGGAGTTTGTTTGGTTCATGCGAATGTTGATCATAAACTAGCAAGTTTTCTTTTTTAAATTGTTTAATGCGGTTAATGACCATTGCGATTTCTGCTGAATCAATGTCTTCCTCATTCTCATTTTGAGTCTTATCAGTCTCTTTACTTTTATCATGAAGAAGTATTTCAGTGGCGTCCGCCAAATTTTCAGGCTGGTTCTTGGAGCCGTACTTTAATTGCCCTTCTTTAGCATAGTCAATACCACCAAAATCAGGAGTCAAAATGTTGGCAAAAACCTTATTAACAAAATTAATAACGGGTTTAGTTGAGCGAAAATTATCGGATAAAAGAATTCGTTCTTCTTTTGCAGCATTTTCTTGACGGGCCGCTTCTTGATATTTATGTAAAAACAAGCTTGGTTCAGCCTGCCTGAAGCCATAAATCGATTGCTTAACATCCCCCACCATAAACATGTTGTTGTGACCGTCTTTTTTAATCAATTGCAAGATCTTTTCTTGTAAGGGATTAATATCTTGATATTCATCAACTAAAATCTCGCTAAATTTATCTTGATAAAATTTGCGGGCCATTGCCGAAGCAGAAGTATCTTGACTCAATATGCGATACGCTAACTGTTCCATATCACTAAAATCAAGTAAATTCTGCGCTCTTTTTAGTTCTTCAAAACGGTCGATTAAAGCCAATTCGGCTTTTATAATTGCCGCCATCATCTGAGAGCCCTTTTGCAAGAGATTAATTTGTTCTTTTTCATCAGTAGCATAGAATGAAGTAAATGTCGTAAAAATTTGATCTCCTGCTTCGTTTTTTAAATTAATGCATTCCTCATAAAAAGTAAGGAGATCCTCATCCCATTTACTGGATTTACGTATATTTTTTCTAAAAATACAAGCTCGCAATTTTGCTCTCTGATCATCATAAGCAGCGTCATGTTTAAGACTATCTAAATAACAGGCTAAGCACTCATTAAACAAAGTAAAGGCTTCTTTTACTTTGCTAAATTCTTTAGTATTCATGATCGCGCTTTGCAGTACTTGGTCTAACTTATCTTTTAAATCATCAAATAGCGTAATCAAATACGGCTTGATTTCTATTTGCCAAATAGCTGATGCCACTACGCTTTGGTCAATTTGATATTTTTGAGGCAATTGCTTAAGCCACTCACGGTAATCGGGCTTGGCCATGGCGTAATTATATAAATCTAATAATAAATTTTGAGGTGTTTGGGCATCCCTGTCGCCAGCGAAATTGTCGTAAAAAGCAATAAAATCAGTATCTTTTTCTGCTAAAAACTCACTTTCAATTTCTTTTAAAGCCCGCTCACGCATTAATTCCGCCTGAGTGTCATCGGTTAAAACACTGAAACTGGGATCGATGCCGACAACGTAATAGAACCGATGGATCACGTCTAAACAGAATGCGTCAACAGTAGAAATGTTGGCCGAATCAATTAGATTTAGTTGCTGGCGGAAATTAACCTTGGTGTTGCCATTGCGGTATTCTACTAAAAGCAAGTCTTTAATGCGCTTTTTCATTTCTGCGGCGGCTGCCTTGGTGAAAGTAACAACCAAAAGCTGGTCAATACTGGTGCCGTTCAATATTGCTCTTAACAAGCGGTACACTAAAACAGTAGTTTTACCACTGCCGGCAGACGCAGACACTAAAATATCTCGGTTGTCATCTGCAATAGCTTTTCTTTGAATATCAGTAAATGGGGGCTCAGTAGTATTTTTTGCCATGTTTAGTCGTCCTCCTGTAACCGTTCTGTGATTTTTTTGATTAATTCTGGTTTATCCATACTGCCAATTTGGTGGTACCTATTTTCTTTCAACATGGCATCGAAAAAGAAGATATCACGAAAATCCGAATATGTGAGTGCACTAATGCCATTACCATACTTATAGGGATTGAGCTTGATTTGACCCGACAAGATTTGGCTAGATGCATCTTTAATTAGTTCTTCGTCATATTTGAGCAGCAATTTCAGTTCATCATCCTTAAAAGCACTTCCGCTGAAAGAAAGCGAACCGTCCTTCTTTTTGCTTTTAACTCCTGTATAAAGACTGGAACTAGTACCAGGTTGCTTTAATTCCGGGTCAGCCTGAAGCAACAATAGCTGGTCGTCATTGATTAATCCGGTGTATTTAAGGCGGTATTGGCCGTCAAGATAAGCTTTGTTAAGCTCCAATTTTTTATTATATATTTTCGTGCCATTAATTCGTTCCATTTGCCTAGTGACAGTTTGATAAAAAGCACCTAAAAGTGATAACGGCATTTCTGATTGAGTAAAAAACTTTTGATTGCGGGCCAATACGTCCAAATACGAAACCATTTGTAGCGAAATGCCATGGTAAAAAAGCCCCAGATTAAATTTCTTGGCGGAGGATTTATAGTCGACTACCTGTGCCATAATTTCATTTTGATCAGGAATTTGGGCTAAATCAACACGGTCCATTTTCCCTCTCAAATTAACATAATGATCCCCTGAAATATTAGGTACTTTTAGTTGCAGGCCTTGGACTTTTTCTGTATTGCCAAAACTTAATTCTGAATATTTAGCTTTTAGCGGCGTTTTTTGAACTGCCTTGTGCCAGTTATGAGCCACATTACTAGTAGTATGATCAAGGCACTTAAAAAGAAACTCATTGAAAGGATCATTCAATAATTGCTGGTACTTTGGTTCGCTTTTCATTTCACTGCGGGCCAGGTCAAGCAATTGCTGCAATTTTACTTCATCAATGTCTTTTAAATTAAGGCTTTGCTGGTTTAATTCTTTGACTAGCCGGTCAAAGGTCTCATGAAAATAATTTCCAGCTTGAATTACATCCAATTCATTTTCGAATCGTTTATGAAGTCGCAATCCGTAGGTAAGAAAATATTCGTAGGAATTTTCATAAAAAGTTTCAAGCTGCGAAACAGAAGAATCTAAGTTTTCCCCATACAATTGTTGCGCTAATTTAGGACCAATATCTTCCGGTTCGTTAATAAACTGACTGGCAGCTATTACCTTATCTGTTCTTTGGGGCAGGTATTTCTTAGTTAATTTTAAAATATTGTCAACATCATTCTCTTTATTAGTCCTATTAAGATAGCTCAAGTAACCCAAGCTTGCTTGCGGGTTGGTAATAAAACTCAGTAATTCTCCCAAATTTTCCGGTAAATTATGTTGGCTATATTCAGGAGCACCAGCGTTTTTTAAGCGTTCATAGTAAATTGAAGGTTGCACTGTTGCTGCTTCATCATTGGCAATGGAATAGCTCAAATAAAATTTGTCGTGTGCTAGTGCCATGCAGTTGCCAAACTGATAATTTTGGTCCAAATTACTTAGTTGTTGCCGATCTTCAATATATGAATCTTCACCAAAATCATTTTTCAGTTCAGTCAGATTTTCTGTGCTCAGAAAACCCGGAGTATTTTGAATTTGGGGTAGTCCATTGACTGTAGCACCCATAACGAAAACCTGTTTATAGCCACTAACTTGCACAATTCCCATTTCTGACAAATTGACAGCATCCAAAGTGGCAGGAATTTGGGAAAAAGTAGCTTCTTTAAAGCCGTTGATTAGGACGTTAAAAAAACTTCCCGTTTCAAAATCAGTCGGATTAATTAAAAGATAATCATGCAATAAGTTGATTAGTAAATCCCAAACTTGTTCGGATTGACGGGCTTCTTGCAAATTACCTTTATTCTGTGCAGTAGTGCGCCACTTTTCCAGAACAGTATTAACACCATTTTTTAGTAAAAAATTAAAAAAGATAGTAATAGCTTTTTGAGTATCCTTTTCAGCCTTTAAATTTGTAAAAAGATGAGAAATTTGTTTAACAAAGTAATCCTTGAGCCTGTTTATTTTACCTACTTCATCTGGAATTTTATCTAAGCCGATAACTTCAGCAGCCATATATTTAGTAAAGTCTTTGCGCCAAAGATTATGGTTTATGCCATGTGCAAGCACAAAATTTTCCAGCTGGTCGACATCATAAAGGTAAGAGGCATCATCATGATACCACTTGGGAATGATAAGACGGGTTTTCATAATTGCCAACATATTATTTGTCTGCAATGGTCTGGTCAAAAGCTGGGCGATATTTTCTATTAATACAACTATTGGATGGTACTTCATTTCCTGTTGCAAGTCGTTAAAAAACGGAATCTCATTTTGGCGCAAAATAGGAGTTAAATAAGTTTCATATTCGTGCAGATTTGGAGCTAACACCAAAAAGTCGCTATAACGATAATGCCCTAAAGTTACCTGCTGGTATATCGTATGGGCAACATAATAAGCTTCTGCATAGCGGTTATCAGCGCGGACAAGTTGGACTTGATCGCTGTTTTCCAGTCTGTCAATTTCTCCTGTCCAAAATTCGTTAAGCAGTTCTCTTTTTGAAGGTTTATGATCAGCATTTGTTGAGCTGACTTGATATTCTAAATTTTTGCTTTTAATATAGCATATTAGCTTGTTAATGGTATTTTGAATAACATAATCATAATCACCAGGTTGCGCTTTTGGCTCAATTTCACCTAGTTCAGTCTTAAACGCCAGTGTCACGCTGTGCGCTTTTGTCATTAATAATTTTACTGTGAGACATTCCTGTAAAGAAAAATGAGAAAAGTCGCTAAAATAAAAGTCAGTTTGACTTAGGTCAACTTCTGAATTTAAATACTCATTTAACTCCAGCTGAACTTCGTTAGTGGTAGAAAACTTACCGGCAATTGCGGCAATGAAATCAGCATAGATAATCTTGAGATCAGCGATTTTGTTTTTAGTTTCCAGCGTTAGGGATTCGGTATTAATCTCATTTAGGTCTAAATTGCCCTCCCGAATTTGTAAAATTGTGTCATATAGCTGTTTAATTAAGCCAGGATTCAAGTTTGTGGTTTGAAAAAGGTGCAGCTGTTCTTTTTTTTGCGCAATAATTTTGGCAAGCAGCATTGAAGCTGCAGCTTCATCAAGCTCGGTTGGCAAGCCCTTTTCGGCATCCTTCAAAAAAAACCAGGCTAAGCGGGAAAAAGATAAAACTTGCAAATTTTTAACAGATTGTTCAGAATGCCCCTGACTAATGGCAAGCTTATTTATTGCTCTAACTTCTGTGGTAAACTTAATGTGGTTAGGGACGATGACAAAAGTTTCGTGTTCTGGATAATTTTGATAATTTTTCACAGCTTCTGTTAAGACTTTATCCTGCATCGGATCGGTTTGTCGACCCAGTAATATTTTGATCATCGTTTCTCTTCTCCTTTGTCATTATTTTATCATAGGAGCAAAATTTTTTTATATACATTAAGGATCTTAAGTAAAATGAAAACAAGCTTTTTAGCACATGGAAAAGTAATTTTAATTGGAGAGCACTCGGTAGTGTATGGCTATAATGCATTGGCAATGCCAATTATGTCTTTGCATATTAAAACCACGGTTGAACCTGCAGCAAAAATGTGGATGGATACAGCTCATTATCAAGGCCCTTTTTTTATGGCTCCATCTGAATATGACGGCTTGAAATATGTTGTCAAAACTATGCTGGAAAAAGCAAATAGCACCGAAAAGCTTAAAATTACGTATACCGGAGAAATACCTATAGAACGCGGGCTTGGTTCCAGTGCTACAGTTGCTTTGGCCACCACGCGGGCTATGAATGATTACTTTAAACTCAACCTAAGTGAAAATGAGATTATTGCTATTACCAATCATGCCGAAATGATTAATCATGGCAAGGCTTCCGGGTTAGATGCTGCCACTGTTAATTCAAATTATCTAGTTTTCTTTAACAAAAAAGCAGGCCCTACAGCGCTCAAGGCCAAATTAAACTCTACTTTACTGATCATGGATACAGGAGAATTAGGCAGCACTAAAAAAGCTGTCAGCTTGGTACATGAACAAGTTGCAACTGACCCCAAAGCTGCAGCCAAAATCGCTAAGCTGGGAAAATTAGCTGATGAAGCCAAAAGTGCCTGGTTAAAAAAAGATCAAGCACAAATTGGCACTATCTTTAATCAGGCTCAGGCTATTTTGCATTCTTTTAGCCTTTCAACCTCTAAAATCGACCAATTACAAAAAATTGCTCTGGCAAATGGTGCCCTAGGTTTTAAATTGTCTGGTAGTGGCTTGGGCGGAATAGTGATTGCGCTTTGCTATAACTCTGAAAATGCACAAAAGATAGCTGCTAAGTGTCAAAACATCATAGCTAACAGTTGGATTGAGGAAATATAGTTATATGGTTAAAACAATTCGTGCTCATACAAATATTGCATTAATTAAATATTGGGGCAAAGCCGATTCGCATTTGCGTTTACCTCTTATGTCTAGTTTGTCAATGACCCTTGACCAGTTTTATACCGATACTAAGATTTCTGCTAGTGACGAAGATTGTTTTATTTTAAATGGTATCAGGCAAAAAAATGTGAGTGCTCAAAGAGTTTTTTCCTTTTTAAAAGTTTTACAGCAGAAGTTTGGCGTAACTGGTCACCTCTTAGTTGAATCCACCAATAATGTTCCTACTGCTGCCGGTCTAGCTTCATCCAGTTCGGCTTTTGCGGCTTTAGCTGGTGCTTTTTGTGCTCATTATAATATTCAACTAACTCCAATTGAACTTTCTCGTATAGCGCGCTTAGGTTCTGGGTCAGCCTGCAGATCAATTTATGGCGGGTTTTCTGTATGGCAAAAAGGCACAGATGATAAGTCTTCGTATGCCTATGCCTTGGATGAAAATCCCCAAATAGATTTACAACTGCTGGCCGTCGAATTAAATACCAAGCAAAAAAGGATATCGTCAACTGCTGGGATGAAAATGGCACAAAGCTCTCCTTTTTTTCAACCCTGGCTGCTGCGTAATCAGCAGGAATTAGAGCAAATGATTTCTGCTATTAAAGCTCAGGATTTTACGGCAATTGGCAGTCTAGCTGAACTAAATGCGACTGAGATGCATGCCGTTAACTTATCCGCACGACCTTCGTTTACCTACTTTGAGCCGGCAACTATCAAGGCAATCAAAATGGTATCAGAATTACGTCAAAACGGTATAGAATGTTATTTTACAATTGATGCTGGACCTAATATAAAAATCTTAAGTCAATTAAAAAATGTAAAAGATATTACTAATAAGTTTGTAACAGAATTCGAGAATGTTAAGATAATAAATGCAAGTTTCGGTCCAGGTATCTCATACCTGAACTAATTAATGTAAATTAATTGATTAGGAGATTTATTTCTTTTGATAACAGAACAAGCACCCGGAAAATTATATATTGCCGGCGAATATGCGGTTTTAGAACAAGATTGTCCCGCGATCTTAGTCGCAGTTAACCAATTTATCCGTGTTTCAATTATTAAGTCAAAATCTACCACCGGTTTAATTCATTCAAAACAATATTCCCAAAGTTCTATACATTGGGTTAGGCGTGGAGCTAAAATGGTTATTGACAACCGGGATAATCCATTTGAATACATCCTTGCTGCGATTTCTTACACAGAACATTTTTGCTTGGAACAAAAAGTAAAAATGCAAGTTTATGATTTATACATCAATTCCGATCTTGATTCCTCTGATGGCAAAAAGTATGGTTTAGGTTCCAGTGCTGCGGTAACCGTAGCCACAGTTAAAGCCATTCTGCGCTTTTACAATGTTCCGTTTAGTAACGAATTAGTTTATAAGCTTTCAGCTATTTCGCACTATTCTGTTCAAGGTAACGGTTCAGCAGGCGATATCGCTGCCAGCGTCTATGGCGGCTGGATTGCATATCAAACTTTTGACAAAAATTGGTTAAGTAACGAATTAGCCCAAAAATCTCTGTCAGAAGTCGTCAATGAGGCTTGGCCTGGATTAAGAATTCAACTTTTGACGCCGCCTGCCGGATTAAAATTGATGATCGGCTGGAGCCAAAAGCCAGCTTCTACTTCTCGACTAGTAGACGAAACTAATGCTAATAAAGCTGCTTTAAACGGCGAGTATCAAGAGTTTCTCAAGCTTTCCCGCCAATGTGTTTTAAAAATGATCGCCGGCTTTGAACGCCACGATATTCGTTTAATTAAAAAGCAGATTCGAGTTAACCGTAAACTACTGCAGCATTTTGCTCAAATTAATCAAATTGCAATTGAAATTCCCCGGCTATCCAAATTAATTAACATCGCCGAATCATTTGGTGGTGCAGCTAAAACTTCCGGTGCTGGTAATGGTGACTGCGGTATTGTGATTGCCGATGACCATACTGATACTGATTTTCTGGAAGAAAAATGGCGGCAAAACGGCATTATGCCCCTTGACTTCCACGTACACCAAATTAGATTAGCAAAATAAAATAAAGGAAAAATTATGACAATCCGATCTAAGCGTAAAGAAGAACATTTGCAGCTGGCACAAAAGTTTTATCAAAAAGAAAAAATGAATAGCTTTGACCAAGTCCATGTCATTAGACCAGCCTTACCTGAAACTGAAGTCGACTTAGCTACAATTAAAACGACGATGTTCGGCAAAAAAGTTGCTGCCCCCTTCTTCATCAACGCAATGACTGGTGGCTCTGCTAAATCTTATATTGTTAACAAAGCTTTAGGTCAAGTTGCCCGCAGAACCAATATTGCCCTAGCTCTAGGTTCTGCAAGTATCTTAAATAAAGAACCTGAGCAGCTAGACAGTTTTCTAATTGCTCGTGAAGAAAACCCTGATGGCGTTTTAATTGCTAATATTAATGGCAAAACTTTGCCAGGACAGGCACAAAAGATTATTACCGAATTAAATGCAGATGCTTTACAAGTTCACCTTAACGCAGTGCAAGAAATTGCTATGCCAGAGGGAGAACGCAATTTTTATTGGCTGGATAATTTAAAAGATTTGCGCCAGAAAATAACGGTTCCCATTATTATCAAAGAAGTGGGCTTCGGCTTAGATCCCAAAACTATTTGCACGTTAAAAAAGGCAGGCTTTAAGCTCTTTGATGTTGCTGGTAGCGGTGGTACAAATTTTGCTCAAATTGAAAATGCCCGCAATCCCAAAGATTTGTCATATCTAAATGATATCGGCTTGCCCACAGTTGCTTCAGCTCTAGCGGCAGCAAAACAGCAAGTTGAATTTATTGTTTCTGGTGGCGTACGCAATCCACTTGACGTTTTTAAGGGACTCTGTTTAGGCGGCAAGTATGTGGGTATTTCCAATCAGTTTTTACAAACGCTGCTTAATCACGATGAGGAATATTTGCAAAAAACAATTGCAAATTGGCAACAAGAACTGGCTGGTTTACTGGCGATGTACGGACAACACAGTTTAAGCGGTTTAAGCAATATTCCTAAATATTATGATTTAGAGCTAAAAAATATTATTGAACAAATATAAAAAATAATCCCAAAAGTGTAATAACTTTTGGGATTATTTTTATTTAAACTATTAATTTAACATGTGCCAGATTTCTTTTTGGACAGCGCTGTCGTTACTTGAACCAATAACATGGTTGGCTGCCCTCTTGGCAATTGGCAGAGCCGTGCCTGTCGCATAACTGTTGCCAACGTATTTTAACATGCCCACGTCATTACCACTATCGCCAAAAGCAACCATTTCTCGCGGATTAATTTTATATTTACTACCGAGATACTTTAGTCCTTCAGCCTTATTCATTCCTTTAGTTGACATATCAATTGAAGTAGCAGAACCAGAAACAAAACCGATTTGAGGGTATTTTCGCTTCAATTCGTCAAGCAGGTGCGGCATTTTCTCCGCAGAAACATCGAAAGTTACTTTGAAAATCTGATCATTTAAATTATCAAAATCATCAACCACTAATAATTTTTCATAGTACTTCTTTAATTCTCGCGCAAAGTCTGGTCCGTTTTTTCTTAAAGTATAAGCACTGGCTAAACCAGAAACAGTTGCTTTTTCATCGTATTGCTGCGTAATTTGTAAAATTGTCTGGAGATCTGAATGAGAAAGTGAATTAACGTGAATGACTTGTCTGCCTTTAGCAACCAAAGCGCCATTATCGGCAATATAATATATCTTATTTGCTACGTGAGGAAAACGTAAATACAAGTTTTCAAATTGATTGCCACTTGCAACCACAAACTTGATATTTTTTTCTGTCATGATCTTAAATTCACGCAAGAATAATTCTTCATCGTATGTTTTTTGGTCGTTTAACCAAGTACCATCCATATCTGTCGCAATTAATTTAATCATTATAAATAATAGTCTTTCCTTTAAAATCTTAATCCTTTAGGATAATAGTTTTTTAAAACTTGATTAGCAACCTTACCAAAACCCAATATAAAGTTATGGTAGCTGACTAACACAAACCCTTTTAGATCGGTGTTCACTTTGATTGCTTCTCCATGTAAATAGCTATTGTAGGAATTGGCAGTAAGATTGATTACTCTAGTTTGTTTCTGCGCTGCTAAAACCATGGCTAACTGGTGCCCTGGTTCAAACCGATTCTTTTTAAGCAAGCCCAATTCTGTCCCATTAGCGAGAATTCTTACATGTAAGCCTGTAGTATCTTGCGCCGGTATAAAAACGTGATTGTTTCTGATTAGGCAATCAGACCGCCAATTTAATAATGCGGGAGGTAAATTAAATTGATCCAAAATAGCGGCAATTAATTTAATTTCTGCTTTATTGGGCGCAATATTAGCTAAACGTCTTTTTCTTTTCTTGTTCTCCTTTCTTGAACCAGTCATGCTCATCTCTGGCTTTGCTGGTAATTTTAGTTTTGCGACAAATTGTCCTTCACCTATCGCAGCAGTTAGCCAAAATCTCAGTGTGTTAGCTAATTCCTTGTTGTGGTCAGCCCAATTAGGTTGCCCTTTAGCTACTTGATTAGTACCGAGTTCAATTGGTAAAATTTCAAGCTCAAACTTTTGACTTAGCCATGATATTATTTCTTCATTTTCTTCTGGTGAAAAGGTACAAGTTGAATAAACCAATGTTCCTTCCGGCTTTAACATCTTAACTGCCGCTGTTAAAATCTTTTTTTGCCTTTCTTGACATTTCATGACATAGTCTTGCGACCAGTACTCTATCGCCTGCTGGTCTTTACGGAACATTCCTTCGCCACTACAAGGAGCATCAACTAAAATTTTATCAAAAAAACGGGGAAATTGACTGGTTAAATTTTCGGGTTTGTCATTGGTAATTAAAGCGTTGGTGACACCCCAGCGTTCAAGGTTTTCACGCAATACTTTAGCTCGACTAGGTGAAATTTCATTTGCTACTAGCAGCCCGCTGCCTCGCAGTTGTTCAGCAATTGCCGTACTTTTCCCACCAGGTGCTGCGCAAAGATCAAGTACGCGTTCGCCCGGTTTGGCGTTAATAATGTAACTTGGAAACATTGCTGAGGGATCTTGCGAATATACTGTGCCACTAATCCATTCGGGATCATGACCGCTAATTTCACCGTAAAAAGCGTTGGGAATTACCGGAATATGAGATTGGGTATTATAAGATACTTGTTTATTTTCTTTAAGTGAATTAATACGATAGCCTTTTTTGGGAGGCTGAGATTTTATTGCAGTAAAGAGTTTGTTTGCTTCATCCTTTCCTAATAGTTTTTGATATTTTCTGACAAAGTCGTCAGGCAGCTTGATCATTTTTTTGATCCTTTCTTAATTGGTGTATGACGCAGAAACTATATGCTGCAGCAATGATAAGCCAGCTTAATGCAAGAAGCCAAATTAAATGTTGCTTGTTTGAAATAAATGTCCGCCAACTTAAAAAGAAATAAGCACCAAAAGTAACTGCGAGTTCAATCAATAGTATTCTAATGCCATGATTTATCAGCCAGTTGCGCAGCAGAGCGCCGTTTAAATGGGTTTGCTTAACAGTTTGCCAATCCATATAGGCTAAAAGTAAATTACTTAAAAAAGCGATAATTAAAAAGACAGCTATCAGCGCTATTTCACGTAAAAATGAAAATTGATGAATTTGATGATTTTTTACAAATAGTGGTGTCTTCACTTTAGCATGATAATGCTTCGCTATTTGACGTATGGTTTTACTTGAACTGTCGACTATTATGATGTAATTTTTTAGTTTGAATTTTCCAGTTGGCTGCTTAGGACCGGTGGTTAAATAATAACCATTCTGCTTCATTTGCCGGTAATGCTTTAAGATACCGATAACAGAATAATAAGTTTGATTAAGGTGAACATATTGATTATCCTGAACTTTCAAGGTTGGCACCTTAGCATTTAAACCCAAAACAGCAAATGAGACTCTACCTTTAAAATCATCGGCCGTAAAATATCTGCCAGATTCAGTGGGTAAAGTTACTACTTCATGGTTAGACCACACTAAAGTTTGATTATCCTTAGATTTACTTGCCAAATGAACCTGAATTTTATTTTTAGGGTAATTTTTTTGTAAATACGTGATAAATGAGCCAACATTTTGGTTGTTTTTTACATTGATATAACGGGTATTATTACTAAGTCCATAAGCCTCAAGAAGTTGATCAGCCTCTCTTGATTGAACATTGGACAGCATGCTGCCAATACCTAAAAGTGATAAAAATATAACGATTACTAAAATAATTTTCTTAATTTTCATGTGCTATCTCAAAAATGTGCTCTTCAATAAAATCAAAACTAGCAAAAGATCTGTTAATCTGCATCATTTCTTTTGAATGAACAAAATGTTCATTTCGCCAAAAAATTGGAGAATTCGTGGCGCCATTTTTTTCGCCAACAAAAAGTAGATGGTTGGTAAAATTGTTGTTACGCCAATTTAAAACTAGTTTTTCATCATGTTGACCAAAGTTTGGTGCCCAGGAACATATAATTAAATCCATATTGCTTATTACGCTTAGAGCTTTTTCCGCATTCAAATTTTGTACTCTAATAAAAGAATTTGTGCCAGTTTTAGAGGTCTTCGACCATTCAAAATTATCGGTAGCGGTCATTTCAACACCAACTTCTGCTAATGCTTTGCTCCAATAGGCATTACCTGCCATAATCTCTAAACCGGTTTTAACATTTAACTTATTTTTGATCAATTCCGCAGTAGTTAAGTTAGGCACTGACCAAATACCAAATTCTCTTGCTAGAAATTCTCTTAAATTATTAATAAGCCGGTTAACGGTCTGAAACTGCTTAATTTTCTTAGCGGGAAGATTAATACATATTTCTTCAGCAAAGTCAGGCAAAAAGCCCAGCTTTTCAGGAGCTCTTTGCAAAACCTTTTTTTGCTTTATACAAGAAACTATTTCGTTTACTTCCCTTACTTGCTGATGAACAGGTTCTAGTTCTAGTTCATCATCTAATTGGTTAATTTTACTTAAAAAATCTGTCATTATCAAATACCTATAATGATTTTAACATTCAAAAGACAAGATTTCAGTTATAATAAAAGGTAACACAATAAAGGAGAAAAATTTTATGGCGAAAAAAGTAACAAAAAAGCAAGACAAAGAGGAAGAAAGCTTAGGTAAATTTATTCTCGATGTTGTCATAATGATGGCAGTTATTTTAGGTGTATTCTATGTTTTATTCAATTTTGTGCTTTCTAATGATAGAGTTTCCGGACCGTCTATGCAACCGACTTTTGAAGATAATGACCGTTTGATTGCTGTGCGTAATTTTACTCCTAAACGTAATGATGTTGTTGTTTTGCTTGCACCTAAGGCAGCTAATGATGTTCCAGGAGCATATTACATCAAGCGAGTAATTGGTCTTCCTGGTGATAAACTTGTTTCTAAAAACGATAAAATGTATGTCAACGGCAAACTTTTACCTGAGCCGTATCTAGAAAATCATTTCAAAAAAGCTAATAATGCTGAAGGACAAACATATACGAATAATTTTACTTATAAAGTTCCGAAAGGTTATTATTGGGTAATGGGTGATCACCGTGATATTTCAAAGGACTCACATATATTTGGTCCCGTAAAACGACAAAATTTAGTTGGCAAAGTCAAATTCAGATATTGGCCATTTAATAAAATTCAGGGTTTTTAATTTCCTTTGAATTTTAATATTTTTCCGCTAAAATAAATTGTAAAGGAGAATTTATTATGAATCAGCAATTAGAAGAATTATCCGATGCAATTATCGATTTTCAAGTAAAACATCATGTTACTGATACGGATTTAGCTTTTGCAAGTCATTTGTCAGTTGAAAAAATTCACGCAATGAAAACTGGCGAAGGCGAGTTTACTCCTGAAGAAATTAATCAGCTGTACGATTACCTTGCTGCAAATCATTAAAAAGTTATTTACGCCGATTGTAAAATTAACTTGAACACTTTGTAGAAAATAAAAGTCCATTTGGACCTGTTTGATAGAATGTTAATAACCACAAAAACATCTATGGAGGTCAAAATGGACTCACTACATTCTATCATGGACAAGCGCAAAAAAGGAACTCATTTATCGCTCGAAGAACGGGTCATTATTCAAACTCGTTTGAAAGATCATTGTTCTTTGCGTTCCATCGCTCGAGAAATTGGCTGTTCCCCTAGTACAATTCACTATG